>CAZXCQ010000086.1:0-11126 GCA_964639275.1 uncultured Desulfobacteraceae bacterium
ATACGCGTCCGAAATGGAATCCGGGGACAAAAACGCAACCTTGAACCTCTGAACCCGTGAACGGTTACTGAAGTTGTTTCTGGGCGAGTGCTTGTCTGCCCCCGTATTCCTTACCGGCTGTTTGTCACGCCTTCTTGGTCTTGGCCTCTTTGATCAACTCATTCCCGAATTCGCCAAGAAAGCTGTCCAGATCTTCATTCCAGTTGGGCATAATGCTGATTCCCTGTTTTTTTGCCAGCCGGTTCTCCAGCAGACAATTGGCCGGGGTCTTTGGACCTCCCAGGTCCTGCAGGTTGCAAGGTTCAAGAGTGGCCTTTATGCCCAATTTATCCAGGACATACTTTGCATATTCAAATCGACTGCAATAACCTTCCGACGTAACGTGATAGGTCCCTTTGGCGCCCTTTTCGATCAGCTCCTTAACCTGGAAGGCAAGCCGGCGAGTCCATGTGGGAGAGCCATACTGATCGGCTGCGACCCTTATGGGTTTCGATTTCTTTTGGAGGGCCTGCCCCAGGACAGACTTGAGGAAGTTGCTCCCTTTGATACCATAAAGCCATCCGCTCCGAACGATAATATAGTCCGGGGCGTTTCCACGGACAGCCACTTCGCTTTCCATCTTGCTTTTTCCATAGGCAGACAGTGGATTTACTGTATCATCTTCAAAATAGGGTTGTGGCATCATCTTCTGTCCGTCAAAGACATGTCCACATGAGATATGGACCAACACACACTCAAATCTCGCTGAACACTGGGCCAGGTTCCTGGGCCCTTCTATGTTTATCTTTCGAACAGCGAATTCTTCGGTTTCACAGGCCTCTATATTGGTAAAACCGGCGCAATTAAGGACCACGTCGGGAGAGACCTCCTCGAGGCACTCAATGACACCGTCCCAGCTGATGATATCGAGCTTTCTTTTCCCTGGGGTTATAATTTCGTGCTCCTGAGCAAGCACTTCCTTACACTCACTACCTAGCCTGCCGGTGCTGCCTAAAATGAGAACCTTCATAGTCGTAGACCCCCGATTTCCAGATCTCAGAATGGGCAATCCTTACTTTTTCAGCAGAAAAAGTCAAGAAAATCTTTAGCTTAGGACCATTTTTTGTGAAGTCCAAGACCAAATTCAAGATTCTTGCTTGCCTCATTCGAAACTCTAATGTTATATGTTAACTCAATCTTATCGATATTCAACTGCATTCATATTACTAAATGATAGTCATCTGGCACCGCTTTCACTTTAACAGAGGCTTTTTTTATGAAGAGTCGGGGGTTTTCTTGTCGATATCTCGTCATCCTTGGCCTTTTTTTGGTTCTTTCCCCGGTTGTCTTACTCACCCCACAACAAGCTATTTGGGGCCTTGAACAAGAACAGCGCTTTTCTCCGGAGGGTTCCTGGCCCAGTGGAGATATCCAGACGGGAATTCACCTATTGTATGACAGACGTTTTGAAGAAGCCGAAGCGCTTTTCAGACAGGTCGTTTCACAAAGCCCTGAGAGGCCGGTAGGTTATTTTTATTTGGCGATGGTAACATGGTCACGGATGGCAGCCGGCTTTTGGTCTCCTGAAACCATCGAGGAATACCTCGAGCGTGTTGATCGGACTATCAGGGTGGCCACTGAACGTATTGAGAGCAGCAATGCTGACAGTTATGATTACTTCTTCCTCGGTGGCGCCCTGGGATTCAAAGGGCGATTTGAGCTGTCACAAGGCAACTGGTTATCCTCCTTTTTTCTTGCAAGAAATGCAATCGATGCCCTGAATACCTGTCTTGACATGGACCCCGACAACAAGGATGTATTATTGGGTATCGGCAGTTTTGATTATTATACGGCTCGTCTCTCGGGGGTGCTGAAATTCCTTTCCTATCTCCTTATTCACGAAGGAGACAAGGAAGAGGGGCTCAGGAAGCTAAACATTGCGGCGAGAGAGGCAAAATATTCGGGCACAGAAGCCAAGAGCATGCTCGTCCACATCTACCTTTTTCTTGAACAAGACTTCCTGAAATCCCTCAGTATTGCGAAGGATCTCGCCAAGAGATATGATCAAAACCCCCGCTTTAAGGTCCTGGAAGGTGTCAGCTACCTGAGGCTCCGTATGGAACCTCAATTCTGGGATACGGTCAATGGCCTGAGGCAAAGGGGCCTCAAGGCCTCTTCGGCCAAAATGGCTTCCATGTGGGAGAGACGCGCGCTTTACCTGGAGACGATCTATGACCTCTTCCAGGGGCAGTATTCTGCGGCCAGGGTCAAACTGACGCGCATCCTGGATCACGCCGATCCCGAGAACGACCCTTACATGATCGCATGGCCCCTGATAAAGATGGGGATGAGTTACGACCTTGAAGGAGACAGGCAAGAGGCCCAAAAATACTACAAGAGAGTTATGGACATGAAGAATGGGGCCGGGGCGCAATTCCTGGCAAAAAGACTTCTGCAATGGCCGCCCAGAGAAAACGACCCCTTTATTGGATATTGACAAAGGTGAGATAAGAGCTATTATGCAGAAATTTTCCTCAAGACGATTCTTCCTTGTGCTCCTGCTGGTACTCATGCCAGGATGTGTAAGTCTGGGGTTAAATTCTTCACCCTCCCTGATTCCCCACCTTACCCAGGCCTTTTTTGAAGAATGTGACCCACAGCTAGCAGAAAGATCGCTGCCGGCGGAGCTCAAGCTCATGGAGGGGTTACTCAAGAGCGCGCCGGATAACAGGCGGCTGTTGACGGCCCTCTGTATGGGATTTACCGGATATGCCATGTTGTTTGTTGAAGATGACTCCGCAGAGAGGGCTTCACAGTTCTATTTGCGGGCGAGGACCTACGGGTTCAGGGCCATGGGGCAGTGCGGTTCTTTGTTGAAAGAGGCGGGGCAATCAAAGGAGCGGGCCAAGGAAGCTTTAGAGACCACCGGAGAAGAGGAACTTGAACCACTTTTCTGGGTCACCCTGTCATGGAATGGGTGGATCAATCTAAACCTTGACAAGCCTGTTGCCCTGGCGCAGTTGACCATTGCCGAATCATGTCTTGAAAAGGTGTTGCAACTAAAGAGTGACTATTTCTATGGCACACCCTATGTCCTGATGGGCACAATCCTTGCTGCAAGACCCAAGATGCTGGGCGGTGACCCTGCCAAGGCAAAGGGGTTCTTTGAGAAGGCAGTCGCTGTGACCCACGGCAGATTCCTGTTAGCACAATATTATTTTGCCAAGTACTATGCGGTTAGGGTGCAAAACAAGAGCCTATTTCATGAACTGGTCAGTCAAATTGACAAAGCCCCCTCCGACGCCCTCAAAGAGACCTGTCTTATCAATGCTGTCATGAAACAAAGAACCAAACGACTAAAAGAGATGTCTGAACAACTGTTTTTCTAGGAGGTAGACGTGTCCAGATTCAGATCCGTAGTCCTATGCGTATGCTTGATTGCAGTGGGGGTTGGCCTGGAGTTGTTCTGTTGTGACCCGTGCGAGGCAGAGCCAAAGTACCTTATCAAATTTGCCACTGTCGCACCTGAAGGCTCCACCTGGGTAAATCACATGAAGGCCCTGGATCAGGAACTCAGGGAAAAGAGTGGAGGGCGGCTCGGATTCAGGATCTATGCCGGCGGAATCGCCGGAGATGAGCTTGACGTCTTAAAGAAGATCAGAATCGGCCAGATCCACTGCGCTGCATTCTCCGGCGTGGGTTTCGGACAGATACTCCCGATGGTCAGAGTTTTGGATCTCCCCTTTCTGTTTCGAAATGACAAAGAGATTGATCAGGTTCATGAAGAACTTCGGCCCTTCTTTGCCGAGCAGTTCAGGAAAAGAGGTTTTGAACTCCTGGGCTGGGCAGAGGTCGGAAATGTACACCTCTTTTCAAAAAGGCCTATCGAGAGAGTCCAGGACCTTTCTGGGCTAAAGGTCTGGACCTGGTCAGGAGATCCGATCGCAAAAGAGACATTCGTGGCGATGGGAATCAACCCGATTCCCCTTGCCATTACGGATGTTACCACTGCCCTTAATACCGGTATGATAGACACAGTCTATGCCCCCCCCTTGGGGGCGCTGGCACTCCAGTGGCAGACCTCGCTCAAATATATGATGGCCCTTCCACTTGTTCATTCCACCGGTGCTATACTGATTTCTTCTAAATACTTTAAGAAATTGCCTCCGGACCTCCAGAAGCTCCTCATGGAGGGTATTCAGAAGGAAATGAAGGCCCTAACGGTTGATCTGAGAAAACAGAGTGATGAGGCAGTAAAGATGATCCAGGATAGCGGCCTGACAATAGTCCCGGTGCCAAAGGGTAACGACCTGACCCAGTTTTACAGGATTCATGACAGGGTGGCCAAGGAGCTGGCGGGCAAGATCTATCCCAAAGAGGTCCTGGAACAGGTTTACAAAATACTTGGAAGACCCAAGAATTAGCCTAAGACATTTCCCTCGATTCAATAATCCGATAAGGCATGAAGACCCTAAAACGGATTGATAGGGCCCTGGCCCGGCTGGAACGATGGTTGATCGTCGCGTTGCTCTGGACCATGGTCATCCTCACTTTTTTCCAGGTGGCCCTGAGGGGCCTTTATACGCATGGCCATTTGATGTGGGCCAACACCCTCATGGGGCACCTGGACTGGTCAGAGGCCTTCGTGAGACTCCTGGTATTGTGGCTGACCTTCCTGGGCGCCTCTCTTCTTACGGCCGACAACAAGCACATTAAGATTGACATATTCTCCACCATTCTTCCCCCAAAATGGCTCCCGGCAAGGGAACTGTTCCTGGCCCTGGCCGGGGGGGTGATATGCGCCATCATGTTCAAGGTCTCTTTAGGCTATGTCGAGATGGAAATGGAGTTTGGAGGAAAAACGTTTCTTGATCTTCCCGGTTGGATCGGCGAAACGATCCTTCCGGCCGGGTTTGCCCTGATCCTTTTTCGATTCACCCTAAGGGCCTTGGACCAAGCACTACAGATGATCAGGGGCAATCCAATATGATCCTCTCCATGGTTATAGCGGTCATTTCCCTGATGGTCCTGGGGCTGCCCCTTTTTGCGGGAATCCTGGCCGCAACCATGCTGGGCCTTTATGTCAGCGGGGTTGAATTTACTGCAATCTCCATCGAAATCTGTCGGCTCGCCAATGCGCCGATCCTCTTGGCCATCCCCCTGTTTACCTTTGCAGGCTATCTCCTCTCCCAGGGACAAACCTCGGCGCGCCTGGTCAGGTTTTCAAAGAGCCTGTTTGGTTGGGTCCCCGGGGGGCTCGGGGTGGTCGCCCTGGTCTCATGTGCCTTTTTTACGGCCATCACCGGCGCAACCGGCGTTACCATCATTGCCCTTGGCGGGCTTCTTCTCCCGGCCCTCATATCTGAAAGATATGAAGAGAATTTCTCACTCGGTCTGATGACCTGCTCTGGAAGCCTCGGGCTTCATTTTCCGCCGAGTCTACCCATCATCCTGTACGGGTTTGTTTCGGGAACAAGTATTGAGACCCTCTTTATGGCGGGGATCTTGCCCGGGCTCCTGATGGTGGGCGCACCTTGTCTATTTTCGGTATATATGGGGAGAAAGTGGCGACTCGAGAGACCCAGCTTTTCCACAAGAGAGTTTCTCTCGGCCCTGAGGGAGGCTGCCTGGGAGCTACCCATCCCCCTGTTGATCTTGGTGGGTATATATTCCGGTTTTTGCACGGCCACGGAGGCGGCCGCACTTACGGTGGTCTACGTCATCTTTATCAAGGTCGTGATATTCAGGGAACTGAGACTAGTCAAGGATCTACCCGATATCATGGTGGATAGCACAAAAATGGTGGGAGGCATAATGATCATCTTGGGGGCCGCACTCGGGTTTACCAACTATCTGGTCGATGCCCTCATTCCCATGAAGATCCTCAAGATCATGGAAGGAACGGTGGCGGGCAAGATAGGATTTCTGTTTGTTTTGAACCTTTTTTTGATCATCGTGGGCTGTATGATGGACATATTTAGTGCCATCCTGGTGGTCGTCCCCTTGATCGTCCCCCTGGCACACCGCTTTGGGATTGATCCTGTGCATCTAGGCATAATCTTTCTTGCCAACCTGGGGATCGGCTATAACACACCACCCGTGGGACTGAATCTCTTTATTGCCAGTTCCAGATTTGACCAGCCCGTGGTTCGGCTCTATCGGGCCACCCTGCCCTTCTTGCTCCTTCTCCTCCTGACCCTTCTGTTCATTACCTACTGGCCTGGGCTTAGCCTGTTTTTACCAAATCTATTTGGGGCCAGGTAAACCGCTAAATGGATACGGTGAAATTTGTTTGCAAATTTCTTTTAAAGACTTATTGTATATGGAAATGATTAATTGACTGCTATGAGGCGTATGCCGCCCAGTGAACCTTGGAGGATAAATGATATGCCCATTTACGAATTCAAATGCCAGAGTTGCGACAACATCTTTGAGTTTTTGTGCTTCCCGAGTGATGGTGATGGCAACATCATCTGTCCTTCTTGCGGAGGAAAGGATACCGAGAAATTGCTATCGACATTTGCATGCATCTCTTCCGGTTCCAGCGAGAACCTAGCGAGCTGTGCAGCCTCTCCCTCCTGTCCTTCCAGTGGGGCCATGGGTGGCGGTGGGGCTTATCCCTCTTGCGCTTCCAGTGCCGGGTTTTCCTGAGCCTGATCTTTTGCAGCCGGGGGCTGTATTTAGGGCGTCGGAGACTTGCTGGAGGCCTTTGTTGGAACAAAAAGAAGAACCAAGGAAGGGGAATAACATGAGTGGCTTATGGATCTTCCTTTTGATCATTGGGATCTGGATTCTTTTGCAGGCCTATATCCTGCCAAAATTCGGGATTTCTACCTGACTCAAAAACAGTTGCCAGTTGGGCAACACAAAAGAAAAGATAACCGATATACGACCAGAGCGTTAGTCTTCTGGGCCTGCCCTTTTCAAGCCAATTCCTTTATCTCAAAGAGATTTCCGTCATAATCCTCAACGAAAAGGAGTGGGGCTTCTCCTTTGGGGATCCTTTTGACCGTCAACCCCTTTCCCCGGCAGGGTCAGAGGACGTGACAAAGACCTCAACAAAAAGGTTTTCATTTCCATACTGGACAACTTTTCTAAATTACTCTCAGATAAACATCTTCTCTCAGATTACAGACGAGGGCTGTTCAGCTTCCTTTGACCTTATATTCTTGATGGCAGTTTGGGTCAAGCTGAAAGTGGCAGACAAAGAAATCCCTGAAATAAGCGTCAAAAGATGTACTTTTTTGTTGCAATTCGGCTTGTTTTCCAATATTTGTTGCCAGCTTCATGTAAGTTTGACCCTGTGGATGGCCTGTGCGGAACCGTGGGATTCTTTACGGGGAAATTATTCCCATTGGTTTTTTGGCGACTGATCTGATTGGAGAGCAAAAAACATGGAAAAAACGACTGTCACCCTACCGAAAAAGATGCCCTTGGTTATGCGGATCTCAGAGGCGAGTAGGCATGTTAGAAATTGGCTCCAAACCATTGACGTTGGTTTCAATGAAGAGAGGGACAAGTTGCAATTGACACAATGGGAGCTAATAGATGGTAAATATCATTATCATTATTCTATTATCAACCGCAAAGAATTATCCGCCAGTGCAGTAAATAACCGAAAAGGTGACCAAACTCTAGAGACTTACGGGACCACAGATTTGCAGGGCGATAGTGAAGAGGTGATTGCAGATGTTTATCCTGATTCTGACCTCTTCTTGTAATTTCGGGCATTGCCGAGGAGTTGGAAACGCCAGGGTCTTTTGGTGAAGAGGCAGCTCACAATCATCGAGATACGCCCTTGATTCCATCCTGATTCCTTCGACCCGTCCGACCAGATAAGTACTACAATTTTCAGAAAAACCCATTTGTTCGCCGCAAAGCCGCAGCGATCGCAGAGCTCACTAATTTTTCTTCAGCCGAGAGACCGGAAAACAGAAAGGAACGACAAGGGAGGTTTGTAGATCGTATTAGTGCAGCTCCGGAAGATCGTAACGGATTCTTAGCAATGAAGACCCTTTGATAGCAAGGATGCCGTGACTTACCTAACCGCACAACGGGAGCTTTTTGATGTGAAATGGGTTAATAATGCATTGAATATTTGATCAGAAATTTGAATCGCGGTAAAATAACAACCTTCCTGCCGAGGTGCCAATTTTGATGGGCTCGCAAAAGGCCTCTGAGACCGTCACTCCCGGGGAGGAAGGGGCCCGGAGAAGGCTCATGCACATTTTGAAAACGACAAAGAGTGTATGCGCCATGAAAAACCCCATGGATTAGAGTTTTTATCAGAAACAGCAACCCTCGATGCAACTACCGACGGTATCCTAGGGGAAAAAAATGGATGTGATGATATCAGGCGGCTATGTGCCGGGTGCCATTGGCAGAATCACCGAGCTCCACGCAACCTATTATAGCCAGAATTGGAACTTTGGTCTCTATTTCGAGGCTAAAGTGGCCACAGGGCTTTCCGAGTTCTTGAACCGGTTTGATCCCGAGCGTGATGGATTTTGGCTTGCAACCATTGACGGAGAGATCATCGGTTCAATCGCCATTGACGGGATAAAGACAGATAACGATGGTGCACATCTCAGGTGGTTTATTGTCTTACCCCAACTTGCAGATCAGGGAATTGGTACGCTTCTTCTCCGTGAGGCTCTTGAATTCTGCAGGAAACTTAGTTACCGGCGCGTCTATCTGTGGACCTTCCAAGGACTAGATCCTGCCAGGCATCTTTACGAAAAGTACGGGTTTAAGATTTGCAAGGAGCATAAAGACACCCAGTGGGGGGTCGCTGTCCTGGAACAGATGTTCGAATTGAGACTATAAGGAGGCCGGTTTGATGATTGAGAAGATATTGTCTTTGGAAGGGAAAGTTACGTTGATCACGGGTGGGAGCCGAGGGATCGGGCAGGCCATTGCACTCGCATTTGCCAAGGCCGGGGCGGATGTTGTTGTTTCGAGCCGCAACAAACGGCCCCCTGAACTTGAAAATGTGGCGGAACAGATCCGCGCGCTTGGCAGAAAGGCGCTGCCAATCCCCGCCCATGTGGGGAAAAAGGAGGATGTTCGAAAACTGGTTGATAAGACCATTGAAGAATTTGGCCGAATCGATGTCTTGGTAAACAACGCCGGGTCAAACCCGGTTTTGAGCACCATGATAGAGCTTGAAGATCAAGCCTTCGACAAGGTCATGGAGATCAATCTCAAGGGCGCCTTCTTGGTGAGCAAAGCCGTGGCCAGAGAGATGGTCAAACAGCATGGCGGCAGGATCATCAACATCTCCTCCGTCAGCGGGCTTCGGGGCCGGGCCGACGGGACCGGGGCTTATTGCATAAGCAAGGCAGGCATGA
This sequence comes from uncultured Desulfobacteraceae bacterium, assembly GCA_964639275.1. GTDB lineage: Bacteria > Desulfobacterota > DSM-4660 > Desulfatiglandales > Desulfatiglandaceae > CAZXCQ01. The sequence continues at coordinate 9,330 of CAZXCQ010000086.1, forward strand.
ATATGATGACACAGGTAATGGCCCGGGAACTGGCCCAGTACAACATTCTGGTCAATGCCATCGCCCCGGGTTCCATCAAGACCGAATTCAGCAGGGTAAACTGGAGCGATCCAGAGCGGAAGGCCCAGCGTCTGAGGGAAATAGAGCTTAAACGATTCGGCGAGCCATGGGATGTCGCCTGCCTTGCTCTCTTTCTTGCCACGGATGCCAGTTCGTTTGTAACAGGTGAAATTATCCGGGTGGACGGCGGACAAACCATTTGATTCTTCAGAAAGGAGTGTAACGAATGTCTATTCCCACTTATGAAATCTACGCCCTCAAGTACGCCGGCCCCTTTAGCAGACCGGCATCAATGGTATATTGGTTTCAGGATATGGATAAGCAGATGCAGATCAATTACTATATCTTTGCCATTCGAGGAGGGGGGAGAACGATCATCGTAGATTGCGGCTGTGCTCCTGACTTGGCCATCAGTCGTGACCTGGCTGGCTATGTAAAACCTAGCGAGGTCCTCAAAAGGATCGACATTGTTGCTGAAGACGTGAAATACCTTGTGGCGACCCACCTTCATTTTGACCACATCAGCGGAGTTGAGATGTTCCCCCGGGCTATGATTTTCGTTCAGGAAAGAGAGTTCGATTTCTGGATGAATGATCCGGTTGCCAAGAGAGCCCCTTTCCTTCACCTCGCGGATACTGTCGCCAATCGATATCTGGCTAAACTGGAGGGCGATGAAAGGCTCCGGATCATCCGGGGAGACGAAGAGGTCTTGCCAGGGATTGAACTACTCTTGTGCCCGGGTCATACCATCGGCCATCAGACGGTAGCCGTGAATACAAAAAAAGGAACTGCCATCATCGGTTCTGATGCGGCCCATGTATTTGCCAGCTACCGTACAGACATACCCAGTGCGATTATCACCGATATGATCGCGTGGATGAAGAGTTACGATAAGATTCGGGCAAAGGCCTCAGCCATAGACCTGATCTTCCCTGGCCATGACATCAAACTGATGGATCATTACCCGATGGTTGCGGAAGACGTTTCTCAATTGGTTTGAGACACTGTTTTTGATGCCTGCGAGATCGATTTAATCACCCGAAGTAATGGGGTGGCGCCGTGCTCGTCATCAATGTCGTGCCGAAAAGGCCCTCCTATTTGAGCACTACAAGCCCCATTACGGCCAATTAACGCTCGTATTTGTCATATCGAACAAAAATCAATCAAAATTGCTTGACATTTCGTATTCGATATTCTATAAATAGAACTCATCACAGTTCTATGTGGAAGAACAATGAATAAGCCAAACGAGCACGGATTTTGAGAAAAAATGCAGTGCGAATTTGGAAAGAGGTTAAACGAGCAGTTAACACGAACTTAGGCGATATGGCGAAGATCCTTGCAACTGGCAAGAGGGTGAGTATTCCATAGGATTAACCAAAAGAGAAAGGAGAAGATTATGAAGCAGGTAAAGAAGGACCTTCAGGCGATATCCAAGGGCTTGAAGCAGTTGACGAAGAAGACAGAAAAAATGGCCGAAAGATTGGACAAGCTCGAAGAGGCAAAGCCTCCCAGGAAATCAAAGGCGAAAGCGAAGGCCAGACCCGAGGTCAGCAAAAAATCCCCCAGGGTTTCGGCAAGTGGAGATGTCCTGGAAATCATTAACAGGAGCCGGAAGGGTATTGATATCAAGACGCTGAGAGACAAGACTGGTCTCGCCGGGAGAAAGATAAACGATATTGTTCACAGGCTCAAGAAAGAGGGCAAGATCAAGGCCAGTGGAAGGGGCGTTTATGT
>CAZXCQ010000086.1:11226-21568 GCA_964639275.1 uncultured Desulfobacteraceae bacterium
TAATACTCACCCGAGTGCATGAAATACGCTGCTGTTTCTCACTTGCTCTCATGCTTCCCACACTCACACAGATTTTTTTCAACATCGGGGTAAGTCTCATAACCGAGCCTTATCCTTGCTCTCGCCCCTATAGTCGTACCAGCCCTTTCCGGTCTTCTCTCCATATTCGCCTTTGATATAATGCTCAACGAGGCTCGGGGAAGGGAGAAGCGATCGATCACCGGTCTCCCTAAAGGCCTCCATAGCAGCGATGTAGCCCAGGTCGAGACCGGTCAGGTCGTTTAGCCTAAATGGTCCCATAGGGTGCCCCGCACCAAAGACACAGGCCTTGTCGATGTCCTCCACTGTGGCCACACCCATCTCCAGGAGCCACAAGGCCTCACGATTAATGGCCCTGAAGATCCGATTCAAGAGAAAGCCATCCACCTCTTTTTTGAGATGGACACCCACCTTCTCCAGCTTTTCACACAGGGCCGTGGAGATCTTGGCGGTCTCATCCGATGTGTGGGGCCCCTGGACAACTTCTACCAGCTTCATCACCAGCGCCGGGTTAAAAAAGTGGAGATTTACCACCTTTTCAGGACGTTTGGTGGCATCGGCAATACGAGAGCTGACAATGTACGAGCTGTTTGTGGCAAGGATGGCATGGGGCGGTGACATCTTGTCAAGATCCGCATAGATCTTTCTTTTTAGATCGAGGACTTCGAGGACGGCTTCAATCACGTAGTCGGCCTCTTTTACTGCTTCACCCAGGCTTGAGGTAAAACTGATGTTTTCCCGCGCCTGCCTTGCCTGTTCTTCCGTAAGTCGGCCTTTTTCAACGCGACCTGGCAAATATCTGTCTACAAAGGCCTCTGCCTTTTTTAAGACCTCCTCGCTGATATCCGTGCAGGTGGTCTTGTAGCCCTTTATGGCGCAGAGTGTTGAGATCTGGTGCCCCATGTTGCCGGCTCCGATAACAGCTATGTTCTTTACATCATCGATATTCATGTCATCCTCCTTTTGTTGATTTTATGTGGCGAGCATTGACCATCCCACTGTGCTTTTCCCTACCCTATTTCGCGCCCAGATTCAAGCTTTCAATGCAGCCAGGACCTTGAAATCCACGTCACCCCACTTTTTTCTTGACAGGGTCAGATCAGTCAGGTTGATTTAGTTTGCCATAAGACCCACCTATATGGAAACATCTTTCGTCCATGGAGGGAGAGATCGATGGGAAATTCAAAAAAAGACTCTGATAAGGACTGGACCCCCGAAATCGAAGAACTTCGCCTCCGTGAATCACTGGCCTCTCAGATGGGAGGAGCCGGCAATCTGGAACGACAACGCGCTCAAGGCCGTCTCAATGTCAGGGAGAGGATTGACAAGCTCCTGGATAAAGCTTCGTTTCATGAGACCGGGGCCATAACCGGTATCCCGACCCGCGAAGGGGAGCGGCTGGTCAAGCTTTTTCCCTCAAACTTTATCATGGGTACCGGCAGGATTGATAACCGCCGGGTGGTCTTGGGGTGTGACGATTTTACCATTAGAGGGGGGGCAGCAGATGCGGCAATCGGACGTAAGGCCCCCTACGCAGAGCGCATGGCCCTGGATCTTCGTCTCCCCATGATCCGCCTCGTGGAAGGGACAGGGGGTGGCGGAAGCGTCAAATATTTGGAGATGATGGATCGGACTTATGTGCCCTATAATCCCGCGATGGAGATAATGGAAGAGCTGCTTTCAACCGTACCCGTGGTAGGCGCCGCCCTTGGCCCAGTGGCTGGGCTGGGTGCGGCCCGGGTGGTTTTCTCCCACTTTTCAGTTATGCCCAGGAAAACGGCCCAGCTCTTTGTTGCAGGCCCTCCTGTTGTGGAACCTGCCACAGGAAAAAGGGTTGGCAAGGAGGAACTCGGTGGCTCGCATATCCACACCCGTGGCTCCGGTGCTGTGGACAACGAGGTTGGGTCCGAGCAAGAGGCCTTTGAACATATCCGACGATTCCTCTCCTTTATGCCCGATTCGGTCTATGAAACCCCGCCCGTTATCGAAGCAGGCGATCCTCCGGATCGCCGTGAGGACGAATTGATCAGGATCATCCCAAAAAGCAAACGGCGTCCATATCCGGTGCGCCGGATTCTCCATATGGTGCTCGACAGGGGAACTTTCTTCGAGGTCGGAAAGATGCAGGGGCGCTCGGTCGTCACCGGTCTGGCGCGTCTTTCGGGTCGGCCCGTAGGTGTATTGGCCAATGACCCCATGTTCCTTGGGGGTGCCATCGACGCCGCTTCCGCCGAAAAAATGGTGCGCCTTATCGATATGTGTGACACGTTTCACCTGCCAGTGGTCAATTTTGTTGACAACCCCGGGTTTATGATCGGGGTGGAGGCTGAAAGACAAGGGACAATCCGCGCGGGAGCGCGTTACATTTTTGCCGTGTACCAGGCCACTGTGCCCTGGTGTTCGATCATCCTGAGACGGGTCTTTGGAGTGGCCGGCGCGGCCCATGGTAATCATTCACGGCTAAATCTACGCTACGCATGGCCCTCTGGAGATTGGGGATCACTGCCGCTGGAGGGAGGAGTCCAGGCGGCCTATAAACGCCAGATAGAGGCCTCCGAGGACCCAAGGGCGTTTAGGGAGGAGATCGAGAAGCGTCTATCAAAAATGACATCTCCATTTCTTACGGCAGAGATGTTTGGTATTGAGGAAATCATAGACCCCCGGGATACAAGACCGCTTCTGTGTGAGTGGATTGAGACCGCGTACCGGCTACTGCCCAGCGAACTGGGACCAAAAAGGCGCGGAATGCGGCCATAGATGCTGGCTCCGTATTACGAACTCTTTATTGCACATTCCGTTCTGGATACCGGGGATTTCTGTTAGGTCCTTGCCCTATTTTTTTTGACAAGCCTCATCTCTTTTCGCCGAAGGGCTCGATTAAGGATCTCGAGGGCCTTTTCTTCTATTTTATCCCACGAAATTGAAGGTCCCTTTTTTATCCGGACCTCTCTTGGTTTGATATAGATATCTTCTACCCCGGGGATGGCCATGATTTCTCTTACAACGAGTTTTCCGACGACACCTAATTCATTGAGAACTTCCTCTGAGTCTTCCCTGAGGGGGTTTTTGAAATACTCCACCCTGTAGGCCGATATTTCATCTGAGGTGAAAAATGACCTTATTTGCGGATTGGGGTGTTTATATACCACCACCCGCGGTCCGTTCATGCCAGTTTACCGGCTGCCCCTCCCGATGGGGATTATGTAAAGTGGATCTTCGTCTGCCCCGAGTTTCAAAACCGACCTCACTTCTTCGTCTCTAAAGGCCCCGATCATCACACTGCCGAGCCCCAAAGAAATGGCCTGCAAACTGATGTTTTGTGCTGCATGCCCCACCTCAATATGGGTGTATCTGATACCTCTTTCCCCATATTTGGATGTAATCCGCATGTAAACGGCACACAAGATCACTACAAGGGGGGCATTCCTGACCGAACTCTGGCCCAATGAGGCGCTGGAGAGGGCTGCCCTTATGTCTCCGTCCTGGGTCTTGCCAAGTGCGTGTTTATGGGGTCGGTATCGATAAAGACCTTGAGCAATCTGTTTCACCTTGCCGGCAGCAACATAGAGCTCAAGGGGGTAAAGCGCTCCCGCGGAAGGCGCGGCTCGGTAGCCCCTCTGATTTGTAATCCCCTGGGCCGACCACAGGAGCTGCGATGTCTCCTCAAGTGTCAAGGGCTCGTCCCGAAAACTCCTGACCGATCTCCTCTTAAGGAGGGTCTTTTCTATGGATATCTCGCTATCATGTTTTGGCCCGGGCAGTTCTATTGTCCCTGTATGTTCGCTCACGCTCATGACCCATACCTCCATGCTTGTGGTAACAAAAAAAGACCACTCCATCACTCCCGCGGTAGAAGGTGATCACAGGTTTGCCCATTCAAGGAGGACCATCCTCAAGGTGTTAAGGCCGATAACGGACCCTCGTTCCTGTAACGACAATAGATCTCCTCCCATCTCCCATGAAAAGGTCTTTTCAATCCGCTCTCCTGACACGCCCACATTCCCTTTTAGAGAGTACACGTCCCCTGCTTTTCGGGGAAAACCCACAATGGCAAGCCCGATCCCCACACTACCCTTCTCCCTCAGTTTCCGGGCAAGAGGGAGCGCGGGTTCTTTCTCCACGGCTATACCGGTTTGGCCAAACCATTTAGGGAGGTGGCCGAGATCAGGAATTACCATACTGCCAACCAGTTGGACGGAAGGGAGGCGGTGAAGCCTTTGTGCCGCCACTCCAGCAGAAAAGGTTTCCACGATGGCAAGGGTGAGATCGTTTTTTGCAAGCAGGGAATCCACCACCCCTTCCAGGGTACTCTCGTTTTCACCATAAATCTTGTTTCCAAGGCGGGATTGAACCTCTTCAGCAACGGGGTTGATAAGGGCATTCGCCTCCTTCGCGTTCTTGGCCCTTGCTGCAATGCGGATCTTTATTTCACCCTGTGATGCCAGGAGCCCGACCTCCGGGTTGGCACCTGGTCTTATCAGGTCACCAATAAGGTGGTCCACCTTGCTCTCTCCGATACCAACTGTCTTGAGGACCCGATAGGTGAGTCTCTGGCCGGACAGCCCGAATCTTTCCTGGATCCATGGTATGACCTTACGGGCCAGGAGATACTTAAGCTCCCTTGGTACACCGGGCAGGCATATGATGGGCGTCCCGTTCACCTCACAGATAAACCCCGGGGCAGTGCCTACGGCATTGGGGATGGCCTCGCTGCCAGTAGGCACATAGGCCTGACGACGGTTATTTACCGGCATCCGATAACCGGCACGGCGAAAGATCTCGTCGATCTGGTCCATCAGATCCTGTCTGAACTCCAGATCCACCCCGGCCACCTCTCCAACCGCCTCACGGGTAAGGTCGTCCAGTGTAGGGCCAAGACCTCCGGTGACTATCACCAGATCGCACCTTTCAACCGCGGATCGGATGACCCGCGTCATCTCATCCATCAGATCGCCCACTGCCGTCCGAAAGCGAACCGAAACACCTATTTGACCCAATTCCTGAGAAATGGTGGTGGTGTTGGTATCAACAATCTGCCCCAACAGGAGTTCGGTCCCAACGGTGATAACCTCACAACCGGGTGCCCCGGATACCGGCTCCGTCATAATCATCTCCCTTTTCAAAAGGTCTTGGCACTCAGGAGGAAGCAAATGGGGAGTCGAGGACCAGTGTTGCCTCACCATAGACCCGTACGCTCTCTCCAACGGGCTCCATTCTGAGACGCCCCATTTCGTCAAAGAGCCTGGTCCTGATCTTGGTCAGGTTTCCCCTGGGGTAATTCTCAGTGGTGACCTGCAAAAGTTTTCCCCCTGAAGCGAGGAGGATGCAAGACCCGTCCGGGACCGGTTGACAGATACACCCACCCGGGTTTTCTCGGATCTCGTTCTCATGCAACTCTACCAGACATACCCCATCTTTATCCCATAGCCTTGCGGAGATACGAGGGGGTTCTTCCCCGGGCAAAACCAGGTCTGCCAGAAAGAAAAAACCTTTTTGAGAATCTGGATTACCGACCACAAATCCAGGGGTCAGCATGTTGTTTACCAGATAATTGTGGTAAGCACTGATGGCGCTTTCCTGATACTTGATCATGATCTCCTGTGCCTTCTATACATGTTCTTAACGTAACTTCCAAAAAAAGCGGGGGGTGAATGGGTTCTTTTCCTATACCCGTTTGCGAAGGGCCTCCAACAACAAGGGAAGCAGGGTGGCTGCATCCCCCACGAGTCCCAGGTCGGCCATCTTGAAAATAGGGGCATTGGGGTCCCGGTTGATGGCAATAATTGTCTCAGCCCCCTGGATCCCGGTGGTGTACTGCAATGCCCCCGAAGTCCCTATGGATATCACCAGTTTGGGCCTGACATTTTTGCCCGTTTGGCCCAAAAGCCTGTCCTCATCGGCCCATCCTGCGCGAACAACAGGCCTTGTGGCCCCCACATCTCCTCCCAGAAGACCTGCCAGTTCGGTGAGCAGCCCGAACTGCTCCTTTGAACCCAATCCTATTCCCCCTGCCACCACCACCGGTGCATCCTCCAGCCGAATATCATGCGTCTGCTGGGGTCTTCGCCTCATCCGCTTGAGGCGTATCTCGGGGAGTGGACCTATCTCAGGGTATATGACACAACCCAGTGCCCCGGGATCGTGCGGGAGTTCACGAAAGATCCCGGGATGAACCGTTGCCATCTGGGGTCTGTGGTTTGGGGTCACCACCTCTGCCAGAAGCTCACCGCCAAAGGAGGGGGTCGTCTGAACAAGAAACCCGGTTTCCTTGTCTATGTCAAGGGCCACACAATCGGCACTCAGCCCTGTGTGGAGACGCTTGGCAAGTCTCGGGAAAAACTCTCTCCCAAAAGAAGTGGCCCCTGCAAGCAGGATCTGTGGTTGAAAGGCCTCGACCCAGCGAGCCAGGACAGCGGTGTACGTCTCCACCTGATATTCCTTAAGCCCTGGATCATCAGAAGTCACGACCACATCTGCGCCATGGGCGATATATTCCATGGCGTATTGATAGACCTGGTACCCCAGCACCACCACGGTCAGCCCCTTGTCGAGTTCGTTTGCCAGTTCCTTCCCCTTGGCAATAAGCTGCAGGGTGACCCGATTCTGGAAGTAATTCCTGTAATCACCAAAGACCCACACACCACCAAAGGCCTTATTGCTTTCCATCTTCCTCATCCAATATGCTAAGGGCCTCAAGTCTCCGTAACAGATGGGCAAGCAAGATCTGAGGGGGTCCCTCTACGACCTCGCCTTTTCCTCTGGGCGGTGGAACTCGAAGCCTTCGCACCCGGGTTGCTGACCCTTCAAACCCCACTTCCTCTTTCTTCAAGCCGAGATCATCCATGGACCATCGCACGATATCCTTGGTTGAAAAGGCAGCTTCCAATGCCCCCAGGGGTAAGTCCCTTACCGCGCAAAGCCCTTTTGTTACGGTCAAGAGGGCTGGCAATCTCACCCTTATTGTTTCCAAAAAACCATCGCTCAGCCGCTTTACCACCAGATCTTTGCCATCCACATGGATCTCGTTTACGCCGCATACCTGTGGTAGCCCCAACTCCTCGGCAATCTGAGGGCCCACATGCCCTGTATCACTGTCGGTTGTCTGCATGCCGCACAACACCATATCCGGAGAAGGGTCAAGTCTTCCAATTGCCCTGGAAATGACGTGGGAAGTCGCTAGGGTATCTGCCCCGGCAAAGGCAGGGTCTGTCAGCAGGATGGCACGGTCAGCACCCACTGCCAGGGCCTCTCTGAGGGCCACCTCGCTTTGTGGGGGGCCCATTGTGATCATACAAACGTGCCCCCCTACCTTCTCACGCAATTCCAGAGCGGCTTCCATCGCCACATAGTCCAGGGGATTGATGACACTTTCCACCCCTTCTCGGATAATGGTCATCCTTTGCCGATCCATTCGCACGGTGGGCACATCCGGAACCTGTTTTATACAGACAACAATTTCCATTAGGATTCTCTCCCCTGCCCCTGTCCTTTCCCCCTCTCTGACAAACAGGCCTTTACAACTAACCGCTCAATAAGGCCCTTGCAATGACCATACGCTGGACCTCTGAGGTGCCCTCGTAGATCTCACAGACCTTGGCATCCCTGTAAAACCGCTCAACCGGATACGCCTTGGTGTATCCGTACCCTCCGTGGATCTGGACACCTATCCGAGTGGCGTCCACGGCGACTTCACTGGCATAGACCTTTGCCATGGCCGATTCCCTGGTAAAACCATCCCCCTTTTCCTTCAGGTCACACGCACGATAAATAAGGAGACGGCCCGCTTCTATACGTGTCTCAATCTCGGCCAAGAAGTCCTGGATGGCTCCAAAATCCGATATGGGCTTGCCAAATTGGTGTCGTTCCTTGGCGTATTTTATGGAGGCCTCCAGAGAGGCCTGTGCGATCCCCAAGGCCTGGGAAGCGATACCTAACCGACCCCCACAAAGCGTTGAGAGTGCTATCTTAAGACCTCCCCCCTCATCTCCCAGCAGATTTTCCGGGGGGACACGGCAATCACGGAGAGAAATGGGACATACGGGATTTCCCCGCATGCCCATAAGATCCTCAAGGGGACCCTTCTCAAGCCCCTCTCTCTCAGATTCTACAATAAAGACACTAAATTCATTACCTTTCTTGATTTGCATGGTCTTTGCAAATATCAAATTGATACCCGAAATCCCGCCGTTTGTGACAAAGACCTTGTTACCATTTAAGATGTATCCTTCCCCGTCACGTATGGCACTGGTTTCAAGGGCAGAGGCATCTGACCCGGCATTTGGCTCGGTGAGACAGAAAGTGCCGATCTTCTCCCCCTGTGCCAGAGGGGTCAAAAAACGTTGGCGCTGTTCCTTACTCCCGAATAGGTATACTGGGAAAGCAGAGACACTGTTGTGTACCGAAACACACAGCCCTACCGCCGCGTTCGCCTTTGATATCTCCTCAATCACGATGGACGCACTAATGCTGTCAAGCCCAGCCCCCCCGTATTTAGCTGGAATTTCGAGACCAAAATACTGAAGTCTGGCCATCTCCTCAGCGATATCCCATGGAAAAAGCCCTGTCCTGTCCATCTCTACCGCTGCAGGGGCGAGTCGCCTTTCAGCAAATTTTCTAACACTCCGGCGGATCACCGCCTGTTTCATGGTAGGCTCTAGGTGCATCTTTCTTCCCTGGCAACTTTGACTCCAATGATTACTGAAGTCCCTGGGGCATAACGCGCTTGCTGTGGGGTTTGAATAGCACGGGTTTCAAAGGCCAAAGTGTTACAGGGGATTTAATAATAGGATGATTTCCGCTTCCTCTGTTGTCTTCCCATGATCAAACCGAAGACCAGACCAACAAACAGGACCAAAGCCCCGGTAAAGAACCATTCGTTCCTGTGGGAAGAGCTCAGACTTTCATTTTCCTTGGTTAGTGTCTTTACGGCCTCTTCAGCCTCTCTTAATGCCTTGAGGGTGGCAATGTGTTTCTTTCTCAACTGCAAGAAATCGGCAGAGTCTGCCCTTAGCGCATTGTATTCTTGTTGTAATTTATCGAGGGCCTCCCTGTTCTCGTCAAATTTTTGGGTGAGCCCCTTTTCTTTGCCAGAGACCTCCGCCCAATCCTTTTCCAGGTCAGAGAGCTTTTTCTTTAAGAGGGAATTTTCTTTTTCTAAAGACGTTGACTGGGTCTTCCATGGAACCCGTCTGGTCAGAAAACGGTTCAAAATCCACCCCTCGAGTTTCTGATCTCCGGTCTCCAAGACACGAACTTGGCTCCAACCGGACTGAGACTCCAGGACCTCGACGGGCTGATCCGTCTGGAGCATTGTGACGATTTTCTGGGTTGTGCCCGGCCCATCTCGAAGGGTGATCCTAGATGTATTGGTCACATAGGCCTTTTCAGCCCAGCTGACCTGGCACATTAATAACAGGCCAAGACTAATTATGCCAACCAGAACCTTTTTCATAGGTGTTTCCCCTGTGACTGTCACGGGTCCTTGACTCCTTTCCTTATAATAACAGAATTTCTTTATCTATTTACCCTTTTCGCAACACTTTAGCTTTTTTCAAAATCGGTACATGGACAGGGCAATGATGGCGCGTGATTTCTTTAGGCTCTCTTACGGGCGAGTTATACACCCTTCAAAACGGAACCTCCATTGCCCGGATTTCATAAAGCTAAAGTCACCCCTTTTCTTTCCTCACCACCCGGATATCGGTTATCCTTGTGAAAGGATACTGCCCCATCTCGTCCTTTTCAAGGTACTTGACCATGTCCCAGACGGTGTTCAGGGCCATAGAGACACCCACAAGGGCCTCCATCTCGACTCCGGTCCTTGCCTGTGCCCTCACAAGGCATTTGGCCTCAATAGAATCTTTATGGATCTGAAAGGTGACCTGTACCGTGTCCAAGGGTATCTGATGACAATGGGGGACCAGGAGGTGGGTCTGTTTTGCTGCATTCATGGCAGCTATTTCTGCCACCAAGAGTGGATCTCCCTTCTTTATCTTCTTCTCACTCATCTTGCGGATCGTATCGGCAGAAAGCACAATTCTTCCTGTGGCCTCTGCCAGACGCCTGATAACGGGCTTTTCAGTAACATCTACCATCGCCATAAGCTATTCCCCTGACTAAGGGCTTGCGCAGAAATAACTTCACATTTTCGCATCCCATCTTCGGGTCATCTTCGGCCGCACCTCAATCGCAAGATCCTCGAAATAGTACTACTATTCCTGTGGTCTTGCTCAATCGGCGCAGCCAAATCTGACCCAAATCTGGACGCCAATTCTGCGAAGTTATTTCTGCGCAAGCCCTAAGC
>CAZXCQ010000087.1:0-21475 GCA_964639275.1 uncultured Desulfobacteraceae bacterium
TCCCGAGGTATTGATCCGGGTGATTGCAGAGCTGCTTGAACTTCATTAGGGAGGTGAGGATGATGCCCTTTCGTTGAATCCCTTCTGTATTGGAGATCATTCCCTTAAGCTCTTCAACCATATTTCTGTACAGAAAGATCTGTTTCTTGGTCAAGGGGGCATATGTCTTCATCTCCACCTTCTCGGGGAGGTCGGATATGACCGACTTGTCGGTTTTCAATCGCCTCAAAATATAGGGGCTGATCAGTTTGCGCAATCTTGAATAACCCGATGGGTCATGGCTCAGGTCTTTTACAAATTCCTTGAACTCTCTGGCATTTCCTAACAATCCCGGATTTAGAAAATCAAATAGAGACCAGAGATCTGAAAGCCGGTTCTCAATGGGGGTCCCCGTCATAACAATCCTGTTAGAAGAAACAAGGCCTTTTATTGCCTTGGTCTGTTTTGTCCCCGGATTTTTGATGGCCTGCGCTTCATCCAGGATTATGTAGTTCCAAGAATAGGACTGGAGCCATTTATACTTCTGAACCAGGGCATATGTTGTAATAACAAGATCGAATGCATCCAATGACCGATTATCCACATCACCGCCGTTTTTCCTCAGATCTCCTGAGGGATGTGCGATATAATACCTGAGGGCAGGGGAAAAGCGCTTGATCTCATTGTCCCAGTTCGAAATAAGGGAGGCCGGGATGATCAACAGGCTGGCCTTGCTGGGTCTTCCTGATGCCTTGTAACCGGATTTTATGATATTCAAAAATGCGAGTACCTGGATGGTTTTCCCGAGGCCCATATCATCTGCCAGACAGGCTCCAAATTGGAGTGAATGCAAGAAATGGAGCCAATTTAGTCCCTTCTTTTGATATTCTCTGAGCCTTGCCTTAAATGTCTTATCGGGTTTTGCCGAAGTAATCAGATCCGGATCAAGCAGTTTCCTTATAACCGATTCCAACCAGTCCCCGTTTGAGATGCTGTGGTCGACCCCTTTTGTATGGGTAGCTAGCAGCTTTTCAGGCATAAGCTGCATGCGCAGGGCATCTCTCAAACTCAAGCCTTCTTTACCCATTGTCTTTTTTGCCTTTTCATAGGCATCAAGCGTCTGTTCCAGCCTTTCCTGATCCACTGCCACCCACTTGTTTTTTATAAAGGCGAGCCCTTCAGATTCATTTAATAACTGTCTTGCCTCCTTTTCTGAAATCAACGTATCGCCGAGGAATAACTGCACACTGAAATTCAAAATCGCATCCATGCCGAGTAGAGAAGGCCTGGAGTCGCCGACACTGAAATTGATGCTTACGCTTGATCTGGTGCCTCTCCACCAATTTGGAATCCTGCACAAAATACCCGATTCTTCGTAAAGAGGGATTTCTTTGAGAAAAGAAAACGCCTCTTCTGCTGTCCATGCAAGGGGATGAAAGAGTTCCCCGCTTTCAAGAAGACCTGCAATCAGGGGACTTTTCTTGGCGGCTACATGAACCGTTGCAAGGAGTTTTAAAAGCTTTTCACCATTGTTTTCATATTCCTGCAAGGCGTTTCTCAGTGGGAGATGTCTTGACTTTCCCTGGCTGTTCAGCCGGGTGGAATACGTTGCCATAAAGGCAAACGGATAATCTTCATCTTTGTTTTCCACAAGATGGAAAAAAACCCTGCCTACGAGATGGACATTGGGGCTGTATGTCCGGATAAAATCCGCAACAGTTCCGTCATAGGATTTGATCGCAAGGGCATAAGCATTGTTTAATTGCCCCCAAATAGCCCCAAGCAATCCAACGTTTAGGTATTCAGAACCGGGCATCAGCGGGGCCAGCTCTAAATGAGTCCTTAATTCATCCTCTTCCATCGGAATTTCCACTCTATGACGCTTGATTTCCAGGTCAGGGGTCCGAATTAATTTCTTGACAAACCCCCCGGCAAAACCCCGCCAGAAATCAAGAGCGGGTCAAAGCATGACCTGATGGGCGAAAAACCCCAAAACCAACAACCACGACCTGGTCCCGGTCCCGGTGTCGGTGGAGAAACGGTTGTATATCTCTTCCTGCAACAGTCGGGTGCTCTTGTTTACGGTAGCCAGCGTCTCCGTCCATTCCAACTGAAAAGAACCGTTTGGCATAACAACAGCATTTAGTTCCGGGTTCATCATTTGCTGCATGGGCTGTCTCTCATCTATTTCTTAAGCGCTTTTTATTACCAATATCCTCGTGAATCATGGTTCAGCCGTTCCAGAACCGTTTTGATACGGTTGCTGATGCGGCAAGAAAACAGCGGGGAATCGCGCATTGGCTCCAAAGGCTTTTTTGTCGATGTCGGCGGATGAAGATTCAAAGAAGTAGGATACTGCAGTATACCAGCCACGGGTTGTATTGTTTGAGGGTGTCTGGAATCAGTTTTATTTTTGCCAAGTTCGATGGTTGATGACGCCACTCCATTACTCGTTCTTGTTGTCGTCATGATAATACCTTTAGCGGGGATTTTTCAGCTATTAGACCAAAGTGTTTATCACAATGGAGGATCGATGCGTCGCTTTCAATACAGAGGAGGCCAATATAGGTATCAACCAACGGTACCACAATACCTTTTCTGAATAAGCCAAAGGAAAACCAGGACAATCTCTCCCAGAATTCCTCTGGCACCGGAAGGTATTCCAGCCCTTTCAACAGTTCGTTTAATCGATTGTATTCCTTTTTGTTCTTAGTCCCTCTCAAGAGCTCTGTCTTGATAATTCCCGGAATCAAAACCTGCCCCTTAAGAATCAAATCCTTTACAAGAGCACCAAACCTCTTATCACCCCGGGGTCTAAAAGACTCTATCCATGCAGAAGTATCGATAATAACCTTACCCATCGTTCCTCATTTCCTCGAGATCCTTCAAGGAATACCCGAATTCGTAATCTCCTATAAGGGCAGCCAGCTTTTCCCTCCTTCTTATATCAAGAAAGGTCTTTATGGCCAGAATAATAGCCTCCTTTTTGACTTGAGTATTGGCTGCTTTCAGAAGCTCATTCATCAGGTCGTCTGGTATATCTATGAGAGTCTTCATTAACACCTCCAGATGTATATAGATAATGGCTTTATTTATATATATCCGAACCGTTGTTTTATGTCAAGGAAAACCCAGAGATATAACCGTCTGAGGAAGAAAGAGCCCCTTCTATAATCGAGAAAGAATTTTCTCCACATCACAGTGGGCCTCAAAGTGGTCGGCGAGGCGGTCGTACTGGTGAAACCTGGCCAGTCTGCCCTGGCCCGGGGGTCTTTGTCTAAGCCCCTTTTGATTTCTAATGGTATTGAGGAGGTCCCCTCTAAACCCGGGGGAATCCAGAATCCCGTGGACATAGGTGCCGGAGACCCGACCCCCTTTTACACACCAGCCGTCAAGCCATGACTGCTTCCTCCCCGGCTGGTGGATCCGCAAAAAGGGCTTGCCGAGCCTCTGCAGGTTGTTGCTGATGCCCATATGAATCTCATACCCCCTGATCCGTTTTCCATTTTTCAGGCAGGTGCCTGTCACCTTGCGAACGATCTTCTCCTCCTCAAGCACGGTCTCAATGGGGAGCAGACCAAGCCCCTTGACGACCCCTTGGTCCGATTCAAGCCCGAGGGGATCAGAGATCCTCTCCCCCAGGAGTTGATACCCGCCGCAGATACCAAGGACCCTTCCACCCCCTTTCACAAACCCCCTGATGGCCCTTTTCCATCCGGTCCGAGCAATCCAGACGGCATCTTCCATCACATTTTTTGTGCCTGGAAGCACAAGGCAATCATAGCCGCTGGAAAGCTCCTGGGGACGAAAGAGATAGTTGACCACCACGTCGGGCTCCCTCAAGAGCCCCTCCAGGTCTGTGAAGTTGGATATGGCGGGGAGCTTTAGGGTCGCTATATTGACTGTCTTTGCTCCGATCGGCTTGATGGCGCGCCGGTCCTCTTGGACCACCACCGAGTCTTCAGGATCTATCCGGATATCCCGGTAAAAGGGGACCAGGCCCAAAACCGGCCTGCCGGTCTTTCTTTCTATATACTCGATTCCTGAAGAGAAAAGCCTCGGATCTCCGCGAAACTTGTTGATCAGAAACCCGATTACAAGCCCCCTTTCTTTGGGGGTCATCAGATGATAGGTACCGATGATCTGCGCAAACACGCCCCCACGGTCGATATCCGCCACAAGAATACAGGGTGCGCCCACGGCCCTTGCCATGGAGAAATTGACCAGGTCGTGATCCTTGAGGTTCATCTCGCAGCAACTCCCGGCCCCCTCCATGACGATGATCTCGTATTCCCGGGACAGCCGCACGTAAGACTCCATGACCACCCTCTTTAGCCTGGGCTTGAGGGCATAATAGGCAACCGCATCCATCTGCCCAAAGACCTTCCCCCGCAGGATGATCTGGGAGCCCATGTCGGTGGAGGGTTTGAGGAGGATAGGGTTCATATGGACAGAGGGTAGAACCCCGGCCGCCTCGGCCTGGACCACCTGTGCCCGCCCGATCTCCCCCCCTTCTACCGTGACGTAGGAGTTGTTGGACATGTTTTGGGCCTTAAAGGGGGCCACCCTGTGGCCCCTCCTCCTGAATATCCGGCAAAAGGCGGCCGTGGCGATGGACTTGCCCACATCGCTCCCGGTCCCCAGAAACATGATGGCCTTGGTCATTTGTCTATCTGTATCAATTTAGCTTTCTTTAAAATTGATGGTCTCGTAAAAAGTCGTCACTCCGGTGAACCCCGGATCGGGGTCCGGGGCCGGCTCCGGAGTCCAGACCCTCCGTAGCAAATGGAAAATACTGGATTCCGGCCTTCGCCGGAATGACAAAAAAGGGTGATTTCTGACTTTTTAGGACTCAATCAAAATTGGAACCTTGACAGGGTAATGGGAATTCCGAACCCCCATTGCCCTGTCTAAGTTTGAATCTTGAAGAAAGCTAAATTGATACGTCTATTTTAGTCTTTCATTGACGCCGTTGAGCAGGGCGTTGAGCGCCATTGTCAATGGTAACGGGATATCAGTAACAGCAACGAGATCAAGCATGGCATGGATCTTTGTTCCAGCGATCTCCTCGGCTATCTGTTTACAGGTCTGATCGTAGGTGCCGAGATCATGAATCAATCCCCTTTCGTAGGAGTCGCTCAAGGCGAGTGATGACTCAATAAAGGAGGCGTAACGTTCATTCAGGAGCACCTCTTCCAGGGCCTTCACCAGATCGCTCTGATCCGCCTGACACTCACACGCATCCGCAGAGACCAGCTCAAAGAGACTGATCCTTCTCTCTTTGAGTCTTCGAAAAACGCTTCGCTTGCCTACCACACCATCCTGTTTGTAGACCGCCTCTTGAACCGCAGCATAGACGGCCCGGGCAATCAACTCCCCCATCTTGGAGTGGCCGCCTGTATTTTCGATCGGCCTCCCCTCTCCGCTTACCACGATGATATTATCGGTCCCGGTTCCCGTGGCCTGGTGGGTCAGGGGAGTATAACTGCTTCTGATATCCATGTCCATGAGGGCTGCGGTCTTTCCCTCGGTCGCCGTAAGGACGGCCCTGGTCATTGCTTTTCCACTGAGCTTCATATTGGTGAGAAGGATGATATTGATGGTGCCGGGTTCATAGAACCCCCCTGTGTCCTTTGACGCCCGAACGGCGTTTGAATTTATCCCGGCCGTCACCAGGGCATAGACCGCCATATCCTTGAACCCTTTCTGTTTGATGACCAGATGATCCATCTGAGCACCGGTAAAGAGAAAACTGGCCCTCTCTTCGGTCTTATTGATGGCCCTGTAGATCCGCTTCCGGGAGGTCTCAAGGCCCAGCCTGTGAACGATGCCCCAGCAGGGTGGCGGCAGGGAATGGTTTCCGACCGAGAGTATGCCTTCCCGCATACCTTCCAGCGTGGAGAGAATGGTCATGGGTTCTTTGAAATCAAGGATCAGCGTCTGGTTGAGAAAATCAAAGACACGGCTCTCGGCAATGGATATCCCTTTGAGATAATCGAGCGGGAGGTCGAGGCTACGGGAGCGCGTGACGCGCTCATCGAAGACCTGCTGATCCTTACGGGAGAACTTCTCCCCATAGAGCACGGCCGAGAGCCATGACACAAAGAGGCCTGCCCGGGTTGATGCCCGGCAGGTCAGATCACAGGGGAAGGAGAAGATCTGGCCTTCCCTTACCGCATCCACGTCCTTCCACCCGGGGCGATCCAATGCCTTGCGCAGGGTGTTGTTCGATGGTCCACAACTGTAGATCACCTGGGGGTTAAATCTTGTCCATTCCTCTTGGCTCACGGAAACGATTTGACCCTTCTTGTTGAACTGAGGCGGAATCCCGCCTGCCAGTCTGATGTACTCATTCTGGAAGGAGTCGTCGCCCGGTGCCATCACCGGATCAAGTCCCATGACCCGGATGGCCCGTTTTCTGCCAGATGGCGGGATCCTGGCCACCTTCCTGGCAATCACCTGGAGGTCTTCGCTGATCTGCCGGGCAAGTGCCCGCGCCTTCTGTTCCCGGTCAAAGATCTTTCCGAGAAGCTCAATATTCTGATAGATCCCCTGGACGGTCCTGGGCCTCAGTTGGATCACCTGCGGCCCCGGCCTTGAAAACCGGGCCTTCACTTCCCGATGGAGGTCCGTGACAAAAATCACATCGGGTCTCAGGGCCTCGATGGCCTTAATAGAGGGGGAAGAGAAACCGCCCACAACAACCGCATGCGCGGTTTGAGGCGGATAGGTGCTGTAATAGGTGATCCCCTTGACCGCATCCCCCGCCCCGATTCCAAAAAGGATCTCGGTAATCGCCGGCACAAGGGAGACAACCCGTGAAGGACGCTCCTTGATCACAATGGTCCTTCCTTCCCCGTCCAGGAACTGAAGGGGATAGGGAAAGGCGAGAGGGGACCACAGAAAGGTAGCAACGAGAAAAAAAATAGCTTTGATGCATAAGATACGGGGCTTCATGTTCCAACCTCCATACTCCTTTGTGTGTTGGTATGCGTTCACAGGTTCCGGGTTCAGCGTTCAGGGTCAGGGAAAATGACAAGATTGATGACCTGGAATCGTCATAAAACATTCTGGCTTTGCCACATGCGTGTTAATACTGCGCCAATTTTCCGATTACAAATGGCCAATCCGGCGATTTTCACGTGGATACGCGCCCAAAATGGAATCTGTCCACAAAAATGCAACATTGAACCCCTGAACCTTTGAACCCGTGAACGGTTACAAATCTTGTTTGGAACCTAGACAGGGGAATGGGGGTTCTTTTTTTTGGCATATTCTGAAAGACTCTGGTATCATTTGATCAAGCAAGGGGAAAGCGGGCAAGGAACATGGCGTACCTTTTCCGGGAGAGGAGAGATGGGTGCACCCTTAAATGGACTGGCAACTCAGGACCTGATGGAGGTGCTGATGGTCAGCCGGAGCGCTCTCGAGTGCAACACGGTTGACGAGCTGATCGGTGAATTGCTCCGCCACCTGGAGGGCATATTCAAGACCGGCAACTCCAATTTCTTTTTCGGCCGCCATCTTTCCCACGAACTCAATCTCGACCGGGTGATTACCAGGAATATCGATGACCGGTTTATTAGGCAGTTCCGTGAGTATTATCACAGACTGGACCCCTTTATAAGGGTATTACCCCTCCCCGGCACGACCGTTCTTGCCACCGATCAAGTCATTTCTTTCAAAGATCTGATCCGATCCGAATATTACAATGACTTTCTCAGACCCCAGGCCATTCACTTTCAGATGAGCATCTTTCTTGAAGGCAAGGGACGGCTTTTAGGGATTCTGTCGCTATTTCGCCCAAAAAATGCGACACATTTTTCATCTCTGGATAGGGCCAAGGCCGAACTAATGGCACCCTATCTGGCTGGCGCACTGGAAAAGGTCATGATCTCGCACAAGATGATTGAACGAAAATCCTTTATCGATTCCATTGTCTCCTGTCTCCCCTATAAGGGGGTAATGGTTATGGACACCTCTTTTGACCCGGTCTACCAGGACGAAAATGCCATCAGGATAATGTCTAAATTGAATAGGACCGGGAAGTTCGGAAGGGCTTCACCTGAACCTCTCCCAAGGGAGATCTATCTGCGATGCAAAGACCTCCTGAGCTCTGCCAGAAAGGGAGAAACCCTTGAACCTTGCCAGCATCACATCGATTTGGTCTTACCGGGGGAGAGACACAAGGTATCCATCCAGCTCCGCTTGATCACCCGGCGCGGTCAGAGTCCACTCTTGCTCCTATGCCTAAACCCCAGAGAGGACCTGGCGCGTTTTTTCGAGCGGTCAAACGAACATGGTCTTACTGGACGCGAGATTGAAGTGGTGAGCCTTTTGAGCAAGGGGCATACCAACAAGCAGATTGGGAAAGAACTGTTTATAAGCGAATATACTGTTGAGAATCATCTAAGATCCATCTACAGAAAAATGGGGGTCAAGAATCGAACCAGCCTGGTGCATCGGCTGATACAGCTGACCGCCATTGAGAATCGGCTAACCGATTCGCCCTTCCCCAGTTGAGGGTTGCATGACGTGACCTCTCAAGAACCGAGGGGGTTATCTGACAGCCTCTTTCAGGCCAATCACGCATCAGTGAGGTACTGCTTCATCCGCCGGAACAGGCCCCCCGGGAGAAAAGTCTTGTGAGAATACCTTCGGGGCTGAAAAGGATATTTCAGAAAATGGTGATCATAATGCCACAAATCTTAGAATCAGAAGGGAGAAGGAATTGACGGAAAAATCTGTTTATCAGGAACTGGCTGAGGGGCTGGGTGCAGGCGAATCAAAATTCATCCCGGAAATCTTTGAGAGCTTGACCGACGAAAGAGAGGCGAGGGTCTTGCTGGCGGCATCTCCTCCGGCCAGGATTGAGGAAATTGCTGAGAAAAGCGGAATTCCGCAGAATGAGGTTGAGGGGATGATCGGTCCGCTTTTTGACAAGGGGTTGATTTTTAAATCCAAAAAGGAGAGCGGTATCCGTTATTATCGCGTTCGCAATCTGTTTCAGATGCACGACTCGACCGCGGTTATGACAGACGCACCCCAAAAGATGCTGGACCTGTGGCGGGAGTTTATGGCCACTGAATATGACGCGTACAGCCGGAAGGTAGAGGCGATTCTTCCTTCACCTGTCGTCCGGGTAATCCCTATCAACGCGACCATCGAAGCCAAGGCACATATCCTGGCCTTTGACGATATAAAGAATATCGTGAATGAGGCCAGAAGCCTGGCCGTGACCCCATGTTCGTGTCGCGTGATTGATGGTAAGTGCGGGAAAAGCCTGGAGGTCTGTATTCAGATCAACAAGGCCGCTGACTATGCTGTTGAACGGGGGACAGGCCGGCGGCTTGAAAAGGATGAGGCACTCGAGATACTCCGGCGGTGCGAGGAAGAGGGCCTTGTTCATGTGGGGAATAACCAGAGGGCCCCGGGCCATGTGATCTGCAATTGTTGCAGTGACTGCTGTCTCAACTGGCCATCCATTCGCACGGGGATGAAGAAATTTGTGGTACCCAGCCGTTTTTCGGCCGCAGTGGATGCCGAGCTGTGCTCCTCCTGTGAGACCTGTTTGGATAGATGTTATTTTGGTGCGATCACCTTGGAGGGAGAAGGGGATACGGCCTGTGTAGACATTGAAAAGTGCATGGGATGCGGGGTTTGTACGGTGACATGCCCGGAGGAGGCCATCCGCTTGAATGAGGTGAGGCCCGCAGACTTTGTCCCCGTATAAGAAAAGCCTGTCACGATTTGCGGGTAGCAATCGGCTAAACAAAGAGGAAAAGGATCGTCATGGACTATGAGACCATAGAATACCATATTGAGGAAGAAGGCATCGGGGTGCTGTCCCTTAACCGGCCCCGCCGATATAACGCGGTCAATCTGCAGATGATGGAAGAGCTGGAGGCCGTCTGGAGAGAGCGGATGTACGACCTGGACACCCATGTCGTTATCCTGAGAGGAAACGGAAACAAGGGGTTTTGCGCGGGTCTCGACATGAAAGAGGCCATAAAGATGTTACCGGAGATGGACACGGACCACTTCTATCGGTTTCAGTCACGCATGGGAAGGCTGAATCTCGCCATGCGACAGGTGCCACAGCCCGTTATCTGCGCAGTCCATGGTCCGGCCGCGGGTCTGGGGTTGAGCTTTGCCCTGGCATCTGACGTTCGGGTAGTCAGCACCGATGCCCGGTTTTCTGCCGCCTACATCAATATCGGACTGGGTGGCGCAGATATGGCGTGCAGCTATTTTCTACCCCGCCTCATCGGGGCAGGGAGGGCCTATGAGTTTATGCTGACGGGCAATTTTATGTCAGCGCAGGACGCCCTCTCGCTTGGGCTCGCCAGCAGGATGGTGGAAGGCAAAGCGCTGATGGAGACGGCGCTGGAGTTGGCCCGAACCATGAACAGCAAGAACCCCATGGGTCTATGGCTAACAAAGGAGGCCATCAATATGAATCTGGATGCCGGAGGGTTGGAGCAGGCACTCAAGATGGAGGACCGGAACCAGGCGCTCCTGCTGGCCCGGGGGATGAGAGGAGAGGGGGAAAAGACAAGCAGATATTTTTGACAATAGGGCAGCGACAGGGGCGAGGTTACTGTATCAAGATATACTCGGTGATAACGCACCCATTACTGATTGTCATGGACTTCACGGTTGAATCTGACAAACGAGATGTGAACGATGAGTTCCACCCGCCCTGGATCGTCAGGCTTTTCGATGCAGCAAAGGTGAGATCCTCATTATAGCTTCCCTGGGCGATCCTTATTGTCGCGCCGGTGCTTGCGGCGTCAATGGCTGCCTGGATGGTGGAATAGCAGGGGGTGTTGCCGCCGCATGAGGCGGTGGGGTCGACATAAATCACTGTGAGTCCGGTGCCGGGGCAGGCACCTGTCCCCTTCCAGCAGTGATAGTAAATATTGAGCAGATTGATAAACTCTGCCGTGGCCTTTTGGTTGCCAGCTATAGTGGGATGGCTGTCCCATTCATCGGAGGGATAGGCTGATGTGTCTCGGCTTACGGTCTGGATGTGCTGGATTGAGTGGTTCCACCATCGATGGTGATTGCCGGTCTCTTGGCCGGCATCGTTTGTGTTGTGATCGCCTCCGTTGCTCGTCAGGATATTGTAAAAGTCAAAGACCGCAACGTTATTATGCGGGTAACCACCCAGCCAGTCGTTGACGAGCCAATTATTGAAGGCCCGGGCATTGGCAGCCCTTAAAGTGTCGGTTTCAGCCTCTGCCAATGGAGGGGCGGTCACCGCGATGAAGAGCTTGTCCTGCCGGGTTGTAAAGTAGACAAGGATATCATTGTATATCCCTTTTGCGTTTCCAACGGTCATATTGTCTGATGACGAATCCTCCCCTCGCAAGGGATTGTCCGCCGCAGTGGGGGGATCATCGGGTTTTCCCTCCAGGTTAGAGTTTGGAAAGCAGGACTTGAACATCACGATTTCATTCTCCCCTCCGGGATCAGTAGAAAGGCGGGAGTAAAAGTCCTCGCTTCGATCATTCTCACTGTAAAGGGCTGCAAGGTAAGTGGCGCTGCCGGAACCCCGGAACCAGTTCCACCAGTGGCCGATATCTGTGAGGTCGCCGATGCCGCCGGGCCCCCAGCCATAATTGGTATCACTGACAAAGTGGTTGTTGTCCCGTAGCGCAATCCCAAGACCTCCGTCTGAGTCGGCCAACCAGTTCTCGCCAGTGGAATGGTGGATAAAGATGAGTTTGGTGGGAGAGGCGGGGGGGTCCGTATTAAAGTCAGAGGCCCCCCATGCGTAACTCCCGGTGGAGATCGCCAGGATCAAAACAAGGATGAAAGTAAAACCTCTCTTGGCGATTTTGTGTGCCCTCTAATGGGGTTCAGGAGAGAAGATCCAAGTGCCAGTCTTGAAAAAGGCGTATCAAATCACCTACCACCGGTTCTACCGGTGGTAGGTGATTTGCCCAGGGTTTGTCAACACGTATACACCCAACAGATACCGACGGGCAACTTTAAACCCGGGGATATACCGATAAAAAGATTTCCCTTTGACAAGTAATCTGCATTAAAATAAAAGTAATATTTTTATAATGCCAATCAGATCTCAGGGGGACAGAAATGGAAAAACATCATAAGTTCTCCATTTGGTATGTCTTGCTGGGGGTATGGGTTGTTCTGTTGATCCAGAACTACCTGGCCTCTGCATTTGCCATCAAGACGATACCCTACAGTCAGTTCTTGAACATGCTGAAGGAAAACAAAGTGGCCGAGGTGGCTGTAACCGCAAACCGGATTGAGGGAAAGATGAAACCGGATAGCGCATTGGAAAAGGGCGCAGAGCGGTTTAAGACTGTGAGAGTCGATCCCGAGTTATCAAAGCTCCTTGAAAAATACAATGTAACCTTTAAAGGAGAGGTTGAATCGACATTTCTAACAACTCTATTTTCCTGGATTTTTCCGATTTTTCTCTTTATCGGGATCTGGTATTTCTTGATGAAACGGATGGCAGGTCAACAGCCCGGGTTTATGACCCTTGGAAAGAACAAGGCCAAGATCTATATGCAGGATGAACTGAATGTTACGTTTGAGGATGTGGCCGGGGTGGATGAGGCCAAACAGGAACTTGAAGAGGTGATCGATTTTCTAGAAGAGCCTGACAGGTTCACCCAGCTGGGCGGAAAGATGCCCCGGGGGATATTGCTGGTGGGGCCGCCCGGAACCGGGAAGACGCTTCTGGCAAAGGCCGTGGCCGGTGAGAGT
This sequence comes from uncultured Desulfobacteraceae bacterium, assembly GCA_964639275.1. Lineage (GTDB taxonomy): Bacteria > Desulfobacterota > DSM-4660 > Desulfatiglandales > Desulfatiglandaceae > CAZXCQ01. The sequence continues at coordinate 12,724 of CAZXCQ010000087.1, forward strand.
CATGTACCTTTTTTTAGCCTGAGCGGGTCTGAATTCGTGGAGATGTTTGTGGGCCTCGGCGCGGCAAGGGTCAGAGATCTTTTTGTCCAGGCCAAACAGAAGGCCCCCTGTATCATCTTTATCGACGAGCTGGATGCCCTGGGAAAGGCAAGGGGCATTGGTGTCACTGGCGGGCACGATGAGCGGGAGCAGACGCTCAATCAACTTCTGGTGGAAATGGACGGGTTTGATCCACAGTTAGGGGTGATACTGATGGCAGCCACAAACAGGCCCGAAATCCTTGACCCGGCCCTGTTGAGGCCCGGCCGATTTGACCGGCACATACTGGTGGACCGACCGGATAAGAAGGGAAGGGAGGAGATCCTGAAGGTCCACCTAAAGGGGATCACCGTGGCAAAAAACCTGGATGTGGAGACGCTGGCGGCCATGACCCCCGGGATGGTAGGGGCGGACCTGGCCAACCTTGTCAACGAGGCCGCGCTGCTGGCGGTTCGAAGAAAGAAAAAGAAGGTGGGGATGCATGAGTTTGAGGAGGCCGTTGAAAGGGTTGTGGCGGGTCTTGAAAAAAAGAACAGGCTTATCAATAAAGAAGAGCGGGAGATCGTTGCATACCATGAACTGGGCCACGCCATTGTCGCCTTTTCACTCCCCGGTACCGACCCGGTCCACAAGATCTCTATCATTCCCCGTGGCATAGCCGCGCTGGGCTATACCATGCAGGTGCCCACCGAAGATCGTTTTCTTATGAAAAGGACCGAACTGGTGAACAAGATCGCAACCCTTCTTGGGGGTCGGGCCTCTGAAGAGATGATATTCGGGGATATTTCAACCGGCGCCCATAACGACCTGGCCAAGGCCACAGACATCGCAAGGAGCATGGTCAAGGAATATGGCATGAGCAGCAAGGTCGGACAGGTCTATTTTGCCCGTGAGAGGAAGGCCCGCTTTATGGAGCTGGGGGTGGAAGGGGCAACCGAATATAGTGAGGCCACGGCTGAGCTGATCGACAACGAGGTCCGCGAGATTATCACCGAACAGTACAAAAGGGCCATTGAGATCCTCCAAGGGCGTAAGGAGATTCTCAAAGAGGCGGTCCAGGTCCTGATGGAAAAAGAAAAGATCGATGGTGAAGAACTAAAGGCCCTCATGGAGAAACACTCCTAGGGGATAGAGGGATTAGAGACGCAAAGGGGAAGCATCAGGGGCTATGTGTGCGTTGTCACGGCGGCGCTTTTGTGGGCGTCATCAGGAACGGCCGGGAAGGCGCTCTTTGCAGCGGGCATCACCCCCTTTGCGCTGGTGCAGGTGAGGGTCACCCTGTCATCACTGCTCCTGGCCGTTGTGTTCGGTTTTTGTTCAAGGGATCTCTTTTGGATTCGCACAAAGGACCTTGGCTATTTCCTCCTCCTTGGAGGGGTGGCAATGTCTTTGATGCAGATCGCATATTTCTACGCGATCAGCAAGATCCAGGTGGCCGCGGCCATTTTTCTCCAGTATCTTTCTCCGGTCATTGTGGCCTTTTTTTCGATCTGTTTCTGGAAAGAACGTCTCACAGCGGCCAAGGCTGTTTCCCTTGTCATGTCGGTGATGGGTTGTTATCTGGTCGTGGGGGGGTATAACCTCTATGACGGCGACTCTCGAACCGATGTCTGCGGGTCTTATTGCCTATCTCTTTTTGGGTGAGGCCCTTTCACCGCTTCAGGTGCTGGGAGGGGGGCTTGTGGTTGCTGCCATTGTTCTGCTGCAGGTGCGACGTGAGCAAGACAAACTGGCACCGGTGATAATCAGGGCCCGGGACTCACGCCCACGTTAGTAATGGGGGATCGCGTGTTGCGATGGAGGCGGTATGCCTATTGACCTGGGGATTGATTTGGGTTAAGGACTGACAAGTATAATCAAGGGGCATTTTATTAACCTTAGAGAGGGGGAACCTATGCTAGGAAAGACCAAGGACGTCAGGGAAGAGGTTGTGCCTGTCAGCAGGCCAAAGACGACAGGGGAGAAGACCATCATCACCAAAGATATCTCGATCGAGGGCGAGATCCGGGGCAAGGAAGACCTGGTTATTGAAGGAACGGTCAAGGGTGGCATCCAACTGGAGGGTCACCACCTTACCATCGGTCCGAAGGGTCAGGTTGAGGCACAGGTGATAGCGGAAAATGTGACCATCAGCGGTCGGCTGGTGGGAAACATCAAAGCCATGGGTAAGGTGGAGATCACCGGTGAGGCGGATTTTAATGGTGAGATCAAGGCCAAAAACCTCTCGGTGGAAGATGGGGCCTATCTCAAGGCGATGATCGAACTTGAACCCCACCACAAGGCCAAGGCCCCTGCCGAGCCGCTAAAGCAGAAAGGCCGCCCAGATGAACCCCCACTGGCCTTGGCCGGCGAGGCCGATAAGGGGAAATGATCATTGACAAACCCGGCCCAGCGATCATGGGAGGACGCCTCCAGCCGTGTCGACCGACCCGAATATACCAGCAAAGGCCTTCGGCTATTTATGGAGGGGCTGGGGAAGGAGGGGAGGGGTCAGATCCTTGATCTTGGGCCTGTCTGCGGAGACAATATCAATCTCCTGGCCCGCCGTGTCAGGAGACTCTGTGTCTGCGACATCTTTTTCCACCTGGGGCAAAGGGCTCGCAGCAATGACCCATTGGACCGGGTGTGGAGACACCTGGACTATCCACCGGGGAGTTTTGAGGGGATCTTGCTGTGGGACCTAATTGATCGGTTGGAAGACCATGATGCCCAGGAGGTTGTGAAGCGGTGTTACAGTATGGCCAGGACTGGAGGCATGGTAATGATACTCGCCCAGGGCGGGCCGACACCTTCAAAGGTGGTGAATACATTTGTCATCATCCAGGGCTATCAATTGTATTTGCGTCCCAAACATCACCTGGAGCTCCCCGTTTATGTCCGTCAAAACCGGGAAGTGATGGAGATGCTCGCCCCCTTTACCCTCATCAACTCTTTTATCTACCGCAATGGGACAAGGGAGTTTCTCTTCCGGCGCTTCTGAGACCCATGCCGCCCCTTTAGCCGGCTTAGAGGAGACGTAACATCTCTTTGAGTAACACTTTAGCTTTTTGAAACCCGGGAATGGGGCTTCCCTTTTTCGGGCGTATAACTCGTCCACAAGAGAGCGTAAAGAAATCACGTGCCATAGGAAAAAATAGGGGAGTGCCAATTTTGAAGAAAGCTAAATTGATGCCTTTTTGCGAAGTCACGAACAGACCACAATAACCGAGGAGGATTGTTATGGCGGTCGCTCATACCAGTCATATCCATATTGAGAAGCACGAAGGTCCTCACCGTACGGCCCATATTGAGGGCTTTCCGGTGCCATTAGACTTTGGCATCCATGGGGGTATCAGGCACTTTTACCAGGAGAAGTATGGCAGGGAGATCAGTGGCCCGGAGTACCCTGCCACGCTCGATCACATCATCGCCGGCATTTCAGGGTGACTGACCGGAACCCTGGGTACCGCGCTGGATGCGCGGGGCATCAAATCGGCTGAGAATCTGGTTGCCGATGTGAAAGGCGACATCGAAGATGTGGAAGGTGTCTTGAAGATCACAAAGATCCATCTCAAGTACCGCTTTAAGATCCCCCCGGGGACGAAGGATAAGGCGGAGCGGGCCTTAGAGAGCTATGCGGAGAAATGTCCGGCCTACCAAACGGTCAAAGGGTGTATTGCGTGCACATGGGAGGCAGAACTGGAAGAGGCACAGCCGTCCGGTTTATAAGGGACTTTCAACAAAGATCTTGGGCTATCTCATCGGCTAGTGACGGGGTATGTATTGCAGGTGGAGCGCAAACTCAATGGCCATGGTGATAAAGCTCCCGATCACCGGGGTGAGAAACCACCCCAGCAAAATGTTTATCAAGGTACGTCTCCTGACGGTGTTGATCCCTTTTAAAATGCCGATGCCCAAAACGGCCCCAATTACCGCCTGGGAGGTCGAAACCGGCACCCCGATAAAGGTATAGATGTGGACGGTGACGGCCTCGGCAAGGAGTACAATCAGCCCGGAGAAGGGGTCAAGCCTGACAAGCCTTCGACCTACAGTCTCCATAACGCCCCTGCTAAAGGTGATGATCCCGAGGGCTATGCTCAGGCCACCGATAAGTACGGCCGAAGAAATACTTAGCTCGCCCGCCCCTACAAACACGGCTGTTACATTGGCCACATTGTTTGCACCCAGGGCATAGGCACCATAGGAACCCGCAATGATCAAGGAGAGCCGCAGCAGGGTATCGGAGCGGATCAGGTTGATCTTTAGCCCGTTGTACAATACCGCCATTATCTTGTAGAGGACAATGGCAATAATCAAGGCACCCACCGGGGTTCCAAACCAGCATGCCAATACCTTTCCCAGCCCCTCGGTATTCAGCTTGCGGGTCATCAGGCCAATTCCCAGTATCGCCCCCACCACCGCCTGTGAGGTGGAGACAGGAAGGGCCAGGATGGTCATTAACGTCACCGTGGCGGCCGCCCCGATCGAGCATATCACTGCCTGTTCAAGGGTTAAGGGGGTAAGTTCCTGGAGCGTCTCGATTCCCCCCTGGCCTTCGAGGAGGGCCCCGATAACGACAAATAGGGAGGCAAGGATCGCGGCTGTCCAGAACTTGACCATTCGAGCGGCAACAGCTGATCCAAATACGTTTGCCGCGTCATTGGCCCCCAGGGACCACCCCAGAAAGATTCCACCCAGCAGAGGGAGCATTACACACGTCTCTTCATACTAATGATGTTGATACGTTTTGACACACGGTCGGCCTGGTTAGAAATATCGCCCATATTGACTACCATCTCCTTGAGTTGCAGTTTATGAAATGGGTCAATCGGGGAGTCAAAAATCTTGGTTATAATGCGACGTTCGATATGGTCACAGTGGCTTTCGTTATGGTCGATGGTTGAGACAAGGACCCGGATGCCCTCGGCCCTCTTGAACAATATCTCCACCTCTTTGAGCACGAGAGCACAGCTTTCCAGCGTGATCCGGATGAGTTCCTTGATATCCCCAACGATGAATTCGGGGATGATCAGTTTTTGAGTGCTGATCATATGCAAGACCAACTCAAAGAGTCTTGGAATTTGATCCATCGCCTCCAGGAGGCCCATGATGTCCCCCCGGGATTCCGGCAGAAGGGCCTTGCCGTACATCAGGGTCTTGATCTCTTCGCGGGTGTCGTCGGCCTTTGACTCGAATTTGTGGGTCAGGTCCGTCTGAAAATCAAAATCGCCGCAGATGCCACCCTCAAGGCAGATACTCAATGCCTCAGAGAAGTGCCGCTGACTCAGCTTGAGGTCTTCCAGATAACTGTAAATCAGGCTTTCGATCTGACGCTGTTTTTTAAAGAAAAACTCGAACATGCCTCCCTCCCCATTTGCGGGTTAGTATAAGTGTCACCAGGAGGATATAGAACTGGAGAACCCCCTGGCGATCTGTTTTGCCCCGGCTGGATTGAGTATCTTTTTCAATTAAGGTACAGTTCGGACCGCTTATCAAATATCATAAAACGGTCCGGGCTACCACTCTAAACCCGAAATTCCCGGTCGCCAAAAAACGGAATCCCCATTGGCCGGGTTTCAAAAAGGGCCAAGGTGTTGCGATGATGATAAAAGGTGTCTTATTTGATTTTGACGGTACTTTGACCTTCCCCGGGGCCCTTGATTTTCCAGCGATCAAGGAGAGGCTTGGGTGCCCTCCTGATGAGCCCGTGTTGGAATATCTGGAGACCCAACCGGCCACCAGGAGAGCAGAGCTGACAAAGATCCTGGAAGACATTGAGGAGGGGGCAGCCAGGACATCCCGTCCCAATAATAGCGCGGAAAAATGTCTCTATGTCTTAAAGGAGAAGGGTTTCCGGCTGGGCATTCTGACCCGAAACAAGCTCAGCTCGGTCCATCAGGCCCTCAAGAACTTTGAGGGGATTTCCATTAGCGATTTTGCCGCAGTTATCACCCGTGAGGTCTCACTTCCCAAACCCCATCCCGAAGGGGTCTTTATGGCTGCCACCGAGATGGGTGTGCACCCCGGGGAGTTATTGGTGGTGGGAGATTTTCGCTTTGATGTGATGGCGGGAAAGGCTGCGGGTGCAAAGACGGTCTTCTTGACTAACGGGGGGAGATCCTTCCTCTCTCCGGACGACCCGGAACCCGACTATACGCTTTCTTGTCTGGAAGAACTTCTTGGAATCTTGTAATCTTCCTCATCAGGAGGCCTTCCTGGTGAATTTTTTTAACACAGCCATGGCTCCCAAAGACAAACAGATGGTCAATACAATCACCCCCACCAGTAAGACGGCAATCTCCTGGGCCGTGGCCTTTGCCCATTCGATGTTTTCCCCTGCATAGGAGCCAATTCCGACAAATAACATGACCTGAATGCCGACAGACGCCCCATCTACCAGCAAGAAACGCCTCAAGGGGTAGTGGGCAATACCCGCGGCAATGTAGGCCACGGCCCGTATGCCAAAGGTGAAACGGGCCAGAAAAAGCATCCATCCCCCTTTACGCAGGAACGCGGCCTGGTATTTCTCAAGCCGATCCTGCCGGATAAATCGAAGGGCAAATCTGAGGAGCGAAGGGCGAGAAAAGGCCCAACGAAAAAACCCAAACAGCGCCAGGTCTCCGCAGATAATCGCCACGTACCACAGAGTCAGGCCGGGTATTATGGTGATGATTTCCTGTGAAATTGCATAACCGCCCCCCAGGAGAAAGGGGTTTTCCGGAACCGGCACCCCCAGTCCGCCCAGGAAGAGGCTCAGGGCAATGGCCCAATGTAAAGAATGGATCTTCATGTCCAGATAAAGCCAGGGTTTAGGTCGCTGCTACTGTTTCCGGGCACTTTTTGAAAAACGCAGCCTTTTGGGCGAGAATGTAAGCGTGATCACGCACTGGCCGTCCCCACCCACGAGACTTTCCACGATCTCGTGGAGGGGGCTCAGGCGGAGGGCCTTCATCACGCCATCCCTCAGGGCCTTACAACCACATTCATAATGCTCCAGCAACCTTGCTCTTTTCAAGGACTCATAGGCATGACAGCGGGTCCCTGTCCAGATGGCCATATTACCTTGGTATTCAATTGGTTCGTCAATGTAAAGATCATCGAAAAAGGCGTTTTTCCACACGGTCTTAAAGACCTGCATCAACTCCTGAATAGACCTCGGCCGTTTGATGAGTTTTTCTCGCAAGAGCGTGATGGTCAGCATCCTGAATATCTTCTCCGATGCCTGGAGATTAAAACGATTGGCCTTCTCAGACCCCAACCCCTTCAAGACGGTCGCATGCCAGAAGGAGTCATGTAACCACCACAGTCTCCTTATGGTATCCTTTGATCGCAACTCTTCTATGTTCATCGGGTAGGTCCGGTCGACGGGAAGGCTACTCGGCCTTAACCAGCAATATCTGCCCGGGGAAGATAGTGGTCCGAGGCGTGAGGTTGTTGAGTCTGAGGAGTTCTGAGAGGTTCATTTGATGCTTTTTTGCAATGATGTATGGCGAATCCCCCTTTAATATCTTATACGGCTTGGTCTTCATGGTCATAACAGGCCTGAGGGCTGTGGGAATCACGAGGGTCTCTCCGATGCTCAGGACAGTCCCCTTGAGCCTGTTTGTCGCTTGAATGGCCTTGACAGTAGTCCCGAAGTGCTGTGCAATCTTCCAGAGGGAATCTCCCTTCCGTACCACGTATTTTTCAGGTTTCTCTGCTTTCGCTAATGTGGTGACCTTTGGAGAGGCCTCCTGGACCGCCACATGTCCTCTCCGGGTGGGAATTCTTAATCTCCATCCGACCTTTATAAAACGACTGCTGCGGAGGCCATTTAGGTTTACAATAGCCCTCACATTGCTCCTGTATCGTCGGGCGATAACAGAGAGTGATTCTCCCTTTCTCACCCTGTGGATCACATAGGTGGGAGCCGGGGGATGCCAGACGGGTATCTGATCCAGCTTTGCCAGGAGCACTTTCCCTTCTCCCTTGGGTACCTTAAAGTCGTATGGCCTGTTGGGGGTAGAATTTCTTTTTAGGGCAGGGTTTAGCTTGCTCAGGAGTTCATAGGATACCCCCAACGCATTGGCGACCGCCTTTACGTGGACCTCCCTGTCAATGGTCACCACATCCGTTTGAATCTCTTCATCCACAGGGGGCAGTGTGAAACCGTGGGCCTTGGGGTTGTCCAGAATATGGAGTACGGCCAGGAATCTTGGCACATAAGACGCCGTCTCCTGTGGGAGTTTTTCGTAGAGGTCCCAGAAGTGATCCAGGTAGTTGATCTTTTGGTCTTGTATGACCCTCAAGACCCTCCCTTCACCGCAGTTATAGGCCGCCAGGACCGTATTCCAATCTCCAAAGATCTGGTGCAATTCCTTTAGATATGCGATGGCCGCGGCCGTGGATTTTTCGGGATCCATCCTTTCATCTATCCAACGATCTCTTTCCAGCCCGTACTTGTAACCGGTAGAGGCGATAAACTGCCACGGCCCCAGCGCCCTTGCCCTCGAAAGGGCCCTGAGCTTGAACCCGCTTTCAATCAGGGGCAGCCACGAAAGCTCTTCTGGCAAACCCGCCTTCTTTAGTTCTTTTACAATGGCAGGTCGATACCTTCCTGAACGGCGGTAGGCATTGAGAAAAAATTCCCTCTCCTTTCCCTTCAACAGATTGAGGGCGTCCCTGACGTGCCTGTGCATTGCAAGGGGAATGGCCTTATAGAAACCATTGGCCACGGGGTATCGGGAGGAGTAAA
>CAZXCQ010000088.1:0-21392 GCA_964639275.1 uncultured Desulfobacteraceae bacterium
ACTCTGCCTGGCACGAGATCAACCACAATTATGAAAAACGATTTGATCCGGACAAGCATCTAGAATCATGCCGGAAATACCTCGCCAAGAACTGGCGATACGGCCTTCCTCTTGTTGATGATGCAGTGAATCAAGGCGATTATCAATTAGCAGAATCCTTCCTGATCAGAACCTTCTCAAGTTATCTAGGAGCATATGGGAAGAAAAAGTGGCATCCTGAGGGTTCTTTGTTATTGACAGAGGCGAGAACCTCTTTTCGTCAAGGTGATGAAGAGATTACTTCGTTAATAAAGACCTGGGCGGATGTCGCCAAACAGCTGAAAGATCAGGGCCGAAGCGCCGCCGCGCATTTTCAGGCCGTCACGTTTCATGATCCGGAAAAATGGGATTTGGTCCTGAAGGAGTACCAGCGTCTTTCCAAAGGGGCTACACAGGCAAAACTTGCCCCGCTTTTTTCCCAGTGGAAGAACGAAATGGCCGCTCGAAGCTACCCCTACTTTTTGGACTCAGGCAAAGTCATGGACACCTGGATTCACTGGCTCATTACCGCCCTATCGGATATGAAGCAGGATAAGGGTCGATTTCTGAACAAGATAGCTGACTGGCTTTCGGATCTGGAAAGGCACCCGAAGGCCTTGAAACAACAGTGGCCATGGCTTGCCATATTCACCCAGGATCTTCCCGGGAGTGAAAATATTAGAAAAAAGTACCCATCCTTTTGGAGCACGGTTATTCCAACGGACGATTCGGCACGAGATCTGGCCGAGTCTCGGCGTAAAGGGTTGCGCAAAATGAAGGCCGGCCCGCACCTCAAGACGGCCCTGGAAGTCTGGAAGAGACAATTGAGGCATATTGTTCCCGATCCGGGCAGCGCACATAGATCGGATTATGAACAATACGCCCACTGGGCTCTGGCCTTGTTTGAACTTAATAAGGCCGAATACCATGTTTTGATGACTCACTGGAGAAGAAAACACAATCGTCGTCGAAACCTGTGGCGGGATCTGAAAGCCCTAAATCTTCCTGTGGATTGATGGGAGCGAAAAAAGCGAGATGGAGGCATGGACCCGGGGATGCCCTTCAATCTTTCAATAAAATTCTAAATGGAAAAATCAATTTCAGTAATGGGAAGCCCCGGGTGTTTTCGCATGGTGGCACGAGGAAATCTTTTGGGGCCAAATGCCTCAAACAACCCGATCGCACAAAATCAATCGCGGACTTTGGGGTGTGGTTTCCGTTGACAAACATAAAGGGATAGAATAAATATGAATACATATGAATATGAAAGGAGGCAGTCAGTCGATGGCCAGGACAGTCACATTGAGGCTCAAGGACAGCGTATATGAGGCTTTTTTGGAGGCCGCCCGGTCAGAAAACAGGCCCCTGTCCAATCTCATCGAGACGGCCGCTTTCGCCAAGATACAAGAACAGCAGTTTGCCGACGATCTGGAGATGGCCGAAATCATGGCCAACCAGGATCTATTAAAAAGGATCCGGAAGGGCTCAAAGGATGCCAAGGCCATAAAAGGGGGCTTTGTTGAATAAATACCGGATTTTCGAAACCGGGCAATTTCAAAAAGATCTGCTGCAGATCTCCAAATCCGTGAACCCTAAGATCAGACGAAAACTACGCGATTTTGTTTACCCCCAGCTGAGTCAATATTCCCATTTCGGTCCGAATATCAAAAGACTAAAAGAGTTCCACCCCGAGACCTGGCGATACCGAATCGGCGCATGGCGCTTTTTTTATGAGATTGATGAGGAGATGCACATTATATTTATGATTGCGGCCTCCCATCGTGGTTCCGCATACTGATCTCAAGGCCCTGACGTGGAATACCCCATTGGGACACATCCTTTCGGTCTCCCCTCGAATACGGATCAAGAATCGGAGATCAAGCCGTTGACTCCTTGGGGGTTCATGGGATCGACATGAAGGAAATGCGGAAAATATGAGGGAATACCAATATGATGCGTTGTTTCAAGAGAGATCGCAGGGACCGTTGAATAAGGTGAAGGGAAGGCCGGATAAATACCCGGCCTGCTGAGGAGGTCCCAGAAAAGAATATGCATTTCGAAGGCCCCATATATCGGCCGCCAAGCGAAGCGGACTCTCTCCTTGTTCAGGCGACGGTGGGCTGTCCGCACAACAAGTGCACCTTCTGTATGGTCTACAAGAAGGGACCGCTATTCCGCGTACGGCCTGTGGATGAGATCCGGAAAGACCTCGATGAGGCAAGGGAGGAATTCGGGGCGGGTATCCGAACCCTCTTTTTCCCGGCGGGCAATACCATTGCCATGCCCACAGAGGATCTGGCCGCCATCTGCACTTATGCGCATGATGTCTTCCCTTATCTTGAAAGGATAACGGTTTACGGGTCCTCACCCTATATCCACAGAAAAGGCTTGGATGAGCTTATTAGACTGAGACAGGCGGGTCTGACGCGGATTCATGTGGGTCTTGAAAGCGGTGACGACATAGTCCTCGAGAGGGTAAAGAAGGGAACCGATGCGCAGGAGCAGATCGAGGCCGGTCAATGGGTGATGGGGGCAGGGATGGAGCTGAGTGAATATGTCGTGATCGGCATCGGTGGAAAGGAAAGGACCCGTGAGCATGCCATGAATACGGCCCGAGCACTCAATGCCGTCAATCCCCATTTCGTCCGGCTGCGCACCTTCCTCCCGAAGATCAATACGCTCCTGCTGCACCAGATCCAGAGAGGCCGGTTCCAGGTCCTCTCCCCTCATGAAGCGCTCAAAGAAACTCGTGAGATCATCGAAAATCTGAACGTGACCTCGCAAATCACCAGCGACCATTACACGAACTATGTGGACATCCACGGCCGCCTTCCCGGGGACCGCGATACAATGGTCGCGGCCATTGAAAATGCCCTTCAAATGAAAGAAGAGAGGTTCAGACCGGTATATGTGGGGACCCAGTGATGAGGGCTTCCGGGGTGCCGGATGGATATTTCGCTTTCAGGAGGCGGAGGGATGGGTTAATATAAAAAGAAAAAGGTCCCGTCTTTGGCCTCTCAATTTCCAGGATCAGGGTCAGGGTGTTGGCGGGAATCGTTATGGATGGAAAACTCCGGCAGAATTTGCGACCTGTGTGGTTAGGGGTCAAGGGTCAAGACTTCCGCAGGATGGGTATCTGACATGACACCGTCTCAGGAAAACAACCAACTAAAAGGGAGACAGTTTCGACTGGTCAAGTTCTTTGCTTACGCCAGTTTTATTGTCTTGATCATCTTTTGTTTCCCCTTCTCAATGATTGTGTCGCAAAAGGCCAAAGACATCCTGATGAGGAGTTACGAAAACTATGCGCTCTTGCTGGGGGAAAACCTAAACCATCAGGTCTTCCAGAATTTCGCAATTCCAGTCACCCGGCAGTTTGGAAAGATTCGGTTGCGGGAGAAACGGCAATACGAATTGATGGATCGAATCGTCAAAAACACGATCCACAGCTTTAAGATCGACCTGGTGAATATATATGATATCGGTCAGGGAGTTATCGCCTATAGCACAGACCCCCAGCTGATCGGCAGAAAGATCAGGGAAAGCCTGGGATACAAGCGGGCGGTTGAAGGAGAGGATTCATCAAGATTTATTTCAGGGGGGGATGATCTCTGGGGCCTTGGGATAGAGAAGATCGGGGGAAAGAAGAACCTGAGGACCTATATTCCATTTAGAGGGGTGGACCCCTTCACTGGTGAGAGGGGATATGTCCTGGGCGTGTTTGAATTGATCCAGGATCTCAGCCAGGAATACGAGTCTGTAGTCAAGCTCCAATATATCATATTCGCGCTGTCTCTCCTGATCATGGGCCTGATATTTGTGGCACTTCTCCTGATCGTCCATAAGGCAGAGAGGACCATAGAGGTGCGGGCCAGGGAGCAAAGAGAGCTGGAGGCCCAACTCAACCATGCCGAGCGTCTGGCTGCCCTCGGAGAAATGGTGGCTGGGGTCTCCCATGAGATCAGAAACCCCCTGGGAATCATCAGGAGTACGGCCGAGCTTCTGGGTGGAGTGCCCGGTTCCAAAGAGCAGCAAAAGAAACTATCAGAGGTGATTATTGAGGAATCGAGTCGGCTTGATAACATCGTCACGGAGTTTTTGGACTTTGCCCGTCCTCAGGAACCCAACCTGGAGGAATGCCATCTGGAGGAGATCATCGAAAAAAACCTCGTTTTCCTGCAACCGGAACTGGATAAAAGAGGGATCTCGGTTCATGACAACCTCAACGGCCGGTATTTGAGACTTATAGCAGATCCTCAAATGCTCTACAGGAGTTTCCTTAACATCTTTGTCAATGCCATCCAATCCATGAAGGATGGTGGCACAATCAGGATCAATGTGGAGGAGGAAAAGGACCGTTATGTGGTGGGTATCGAAGACACGGGCATCGGGATCAGCGAGAAAGACCTGCACAAGATCTTTAACCCCTTTTTTAGCACCAAGGATAAGGGTAGTGGCCTGGGGCTTTCCATCGTGAGGAATATTATGGAGGCGCACGGGGGTTCTATAGCAATAAAAAGTCAGGTAGACTCAGGCACAAAGGTGACAATAACGTTACCGAGGGGATAGTAATAGATAAGCGGAGAATAATAACATGGATACCATCCTGATTGTCGATGATGAAAAAAACTATCTGGTGGTCCTTGAGTCCCTGTTGGGGCCGGAGGGCTATGAAATTCTTACCACAGTAGACGGCCATGATGCCCTTCGGATGCTGGCCGAGGCCGATCTGGATTTGGTCATCACTGATATGAAGATGCCCGGGATGAATGGGATGGCCCTTCTGGAGGAATGTAAGCGAATAAAGCCGGAAATCCCGGTGATAATGATGACGGCCTACGGCACAATCGAAATGGCCGTGGAGGCCATGAGAAAACATGCCTATGATTACATCACAAAGCCCTTCCAGAATGAACAACTCAAATTGACCGTAAGAAAGGCCCTGGAGACCTACCGCCTTATCAAGGAAAACAGGCTCCTGAACGAGGCCCTTTCCGATCGTTTCAGGTATGGCAATATCATCGGAAAGAGCAAACCCATGATGCAAATTTATGATATCATCCGCAAGGTGGCCCAATCCAAGGCCTCGGTCCTGATTACCGGCCCTTCGGGGACGGGCAAGGAATTGATTGCCAAGGCCATCCACTACGGGAGTCCCCGGAAAGATCGGCCTTTTGTCTCCATCAACTGTGGCGCCCTGACAGAGACCCTACTGGAGAGCGAGCTTTTTGGCCATGAGAAAGGGGCCTTTACAGGGGCCGTGGCCATGAGAAAGGGACGGTTCGAAGTGGCAGACAAGGGGACGTTATTTCTCGACGAGGTGGGTGAGATGTCTCCTTCTTTGCAGGTCAAGCTCCTGAGGGTGCTCCAGGAAATGGAATTTGAGCGGGTCGGGGGCACAAAGAGCATCAAGGTGGATGTGCGCGTGCTCTCTGCATCAAACAGAAATATCAAAGAGGATGTGGCAGAGGGCACCTTTCGTGAGGACCTGTTCTACCGGCTCAATGTGATCCAGATCGAGGCCCCTCCCTTGCGCGAACGGGTTGATGATATCCCGTTGCTCGTCAAGCACTTTATTGAGAAATATCGCGAGGACGATGGGGGAGGCAAGATCGAGCTGACCCCGGAGGCATGGAAGGTGATTTACAAGTATTCGTGGCCCGGCAATGTTCGGGAATTGGAAAATGTTATTGAGAGGGCAGTGGTGCTCAATTCCGGAGGGAAGATCAAGCCTGAGGACTTGCCCGAGGGCCTGACCGAATCGGAGGCCGGATTTGATGTGGAGCGGTTTATCCCACCCGACGTGCCCCTTCCAAAGGCCCTTGAGCGGATCGAGGAGAGGCTCATCAGGAGGGCCCTTGCCCAGAGCGACAATGTACAGGCCCATGCAGCAAGAATGCTGGGAATTACCAAGAGCCTGATCCAGCACAAGATGAAGAAGTACAATATCCTTGTGTAGTGGTCAAAAATCTTGTATCTAAATTTATGCTATAAATTAGAATGGTTATATGTGGCTCTTCATAATAAAGCGTTTCCGGGTACAAAATTTTGTACTTTGAAAGAAGAATTTTACGGGAGTGAAATTGTAAAGGATAGATGAAAAGCCCTTTTATAACAGTGCATTACAAAAAAAGGAAATCAAATGGCCAGTTTGGCAAGCATGTTGCATACCCAATGCTAAAAGACTTATTTAAATACTCTTTCCTCCTAACGACCAACCACGCATTGCGTGGTTGGTTTTTTTTGGCCCTAATAACCCAACCGCCTGAGGGCCCTGGTGTCCTTGCTCCAGTTCTTTTCCACCCGCACCATAAGGTCAAGATAAACCCGCCCCCCAAAGATCTTCTCCAGTTCAAGCCTGGATGAGCGCCCAACGGCCTTTATCATTCTCCCCCCCCGACCGATGAGGATTCCCTTCTGGGAGTCTGTCTCTACATGGATCCGGGCGGAAATAGCGAGGAGGTTTTTTTTTGAATCCTCCTCAATGC
Source organism: uncultured Desulfobacteraceae bacterium (assembly GCA_964639275.1). Classification (GTDB taxonomy): domain Bacteria; phylum Desulfobacterota; class DSM-4660; order Desulfatiglandales; family Desulfatiglandaceae; genus CAZXCQ01. Next base: position 6,507 of record CAZXCQ010000088.1, read on the forward strand.
GCTCCACGGTCACGGCAGAGGAATAGGGCAATTCTTTTTGCGTGTGGGAATAGATCTTTTCACGGATGATCTCAGAGATCAGGAAAGTCTCTGAGACGTCTGTGGTCATATCCTCGGGGAAAAATTGAGGCCCGGGTTCCAATCTCGATTTCAAGGCCCCCAAAAGGGTGTCAACCCCATCCCCCTTGAGGGCGGAGATAGGGATAATCTCATCAAAAGGGTATATCTGGCTATAGCGTGCAATGATCGGCAGGAGTTGCTCATTTGGGCGCCTATCAATCTTATTGATGGCCAGGAGGCAAGGCCTTTTTACCCGCTTTAGGTTGTCCGTAATGGGTGTGATCTCCTGGTCATGGATGCGGCCCACCTCGATCATCAAGACCAGGATATCCACTTCATGAAAGGCTGACAGCGCGGACTGAACCATGCTCTTGTGAAGACTTGTCCGGGTCCTGTGGATGCCGGGGGTGTCCATAAAGACCATTTGAAACCCGTCCCCGTGGTAAATCCCCAGGATACGATTTCTCGTGGTCTGTGGCTTGGGGGATACGATCGCCAATTTGGCCCCCAGAATCCGATTCAAGAGGGTGGATTTCCCCACGTTGGGTGGGCCTATGATGGCAACAAAGCCAGATAGAAAACTCATATTCTCTCAACCTTCACCCTGCCGCAGGGAACGGTATTATCGGCCTCTACCCCCAATACCCTTGCCCGTGTCTTTTTCTCGATCCACAGCAGGCCTTGATTCCGATGGCCCCTCACCAAGGGGATCTCCTTTTCAGGTGCCAGGATCCTTATCTGCGATGCTGTCCCGGGGCCTGGCAGATCCGGTTCTATCATTTTCTGATGTATCCCCGAACGGACCAGGAATCCAAAGGCAGGGTGCCAGGGGCCTCCAATGATCTGGCCCTCCTCCAGGAGTGAGGGAGAGGCCTGCAGCCCGATGCGGATGACAGGAATCCCTTGCATTTCCAGCCGCATACATCCCTCCACACATATGCTCACAGCATCATCAAGGCCCAGGGGGATATAGCTACCTTCCCGGTAGAGACGGGCAAGTCCTGTGCCGCGGATGATCAGGGCAGGATACAGGCGAACCGCATCAGGCCGCAGGTGGATTACCCGGGTGATCGTCTCCTGAAATCTCTCCTCTGAGTCACCGGGCAGACCTGGCATCAGCTGGATTCCCACCCCAAAGCCGTATCTCCTCAGGACCTCCACCGCCCCGACGGTATCCTCAGCAGTATGCCCCCTTCGAGAGAGTCCAAGGACCTGGTTATCCATGGACTGGGCCCCCACCTCCACCATCCGGACCCCTTTGTCTTGCATCGCCTCCAATCGTCTCGCATCCAAGGCATCGGGCCGTGTGGAGACCCTGATCGACCGGAAAGGCCCCCCTCGGGTGTAGCGGGCCGCGATCTCCAGGAATTCTTCCATCTGGTCAAAGGGAAGCCTGGTGAAAGTACCCCCATAGAAGGCGATTTGAGGGTCCTTTTGCTCATAAAAACGCCTTGAAGAGATGGCTTTGTTGAGGATACCTTCTATGTCTTTACCCTTTATGGGCTGAGCGGGTTGTGACGTTATCCTCTCCTGTGCGCAGAAGATACACCGATGGGGGCATCCCATGTTTGGAATAAAGATGGGGACGATAAAAGGTCTCAGGCCTGCTTTACACAAGAAAGGGCCTCCTTGGCCGCCATTTGCTCGGCCTCCTTTTTGCTTTTCCCTTCTCCTTCGGCCAGGAGCTGTCCATTAAGGGTCAAGGCCACCCTGAATGTCTTGTCATGGTCAGGGCCGGTCTCTTTGACCAGGTGATATTTTGGGAGGGTCTTGTAGGTCTGCTGGGTGTATTCCTGGAGCAGGCTCTTGAAGTCCTGTACCATTTCTCTGGTACCCACCCTTTCCAAGAAGGGGGAAAAGAGCCTGAGAATAATCTCCATCGCCTTTTCAAATCCTGCATCTAGGTAGACCGCCCCCATCAGGGCCTCGGTCGTGTCTGCAAGTATGGAAGGTTTTTGTCTTCCGCCACTCTGTTCCTCTCCCCGCCCCAGGAGCAAGTGGTCACCCAATCCCAAACTGAGGGCGACCTGGTGGAGCCCGGCCTCCCCTACCAGCAAGGCCCTGAGCTTTGACAGTTCTCCCTCCTCGGCATCTTGATACAAATCCATCAGGATGTGACTGATCGCCAGGTCCAGTACTGCATCCCCTAAAAATTCAAGCCGTTCGTTATCCTCGAGACCGGAATCAAACTGCTCGTTTACATAGGAGGAGTGCTGAAATGCCTGAGAGAGCAATTCGGGTTGTTTGAAGCTGTAACCAAGTGCCTTGGCAAGCCTTTCAAATTCGAATGTGGAGGGAGAGTCCATGGCATCAATGCCTAAACCGGATGATCATGTCGTTTAGGAGAGAGCCCCCCAAAACCCGGTCTGTTGGAAAAATTGTCTTTTGGGGCTTAATTCTATAGGAGGGCGTGTAGTTTTTCAAGTCGAGAAAACTGGCAGGGATAAGGGGAATCATTTTATTATTTGTTTGACTTATTTGATAAAGGTTATTAAACTTATAATTTTTCGTCAAGAACGAGAAGGATGATCCATTTATGAAAAAGACAGTGATCTTGAAAAAGGCAGATATCTCTGCCAGGATTCAAAAGATGGCAGAGGAGATCCTGGACAGGAATGGCCAGGTCAATGACGTCGTCCTTATGGGCATCCGGACTGGGGGTGCATTTCTGGCGGCAAGGCTACAGGCAGCCATTTCTGCCCTCGGGGTGCCGGCGCCCCCCTTAGGGGTTCTTGATATCACCCTGTACCGTGATGACTGGACAAGGATCGGACCTACCCCCGTAGTAGGAAAGACCGAACTCCCATTCTCCATCTCTGACCGGGTGGTTGTATTGGTCGACGACGTGCTATATACGGGAAGGACCGTACGGGCAGCCATGGATGCCATCATGGATTATGGCCGACCAAAGCGGATTGAACTGGCCATCCTGGTAGACAGGGGAGATGCCCTCAGGGAATTGCCCATCTCTCCCAACTATGTCGGTTGGGTCCGGGGAACTGCACCGGAGGAGACCATCAATGTCTACCTCAAAGAGACCGGGTCTCATGATCATGTGGCCATTGAGGAAAAAAGGGCGGCTTGACAGTGCAGCGAAAAAGGAAATCGAAAAAGAAATCATCCCCTCCTGTCTTACAGCCCCCGGATGAGGATCTCATTACATCGCTCATTCAAGACATCGGGAGTGAAGATCCGGGCCAGATAGTGTCCAGGGTCCCCAACCTACTCTTTGCTCAGGTGCTTGCCGAGCGCCTCCCACTGGAAAAATCCTCTGTCCCTCTGCTCTCAGCCATTGATAAGGGGTTCCAGGACAAACGGGTGCACAAGGCCGTAAAACGGGCCTTGTTTAGACTCAAGAAAAAGGGAATCCCCCTCGATGATTTTGAAGGCGAGTGGGGTGATGCCACCCCTGTCTGGGTAGCCCCGCAGGAGGAAGAGCCTGTTGGCTATCTCGGGCCCCCGGATATCAAGGGGACGAGGAGCATCCTCATAACACTGGGGTGGACCATGAGAGGCATTGACGGCGGAATGGGGATTGTCTCTGACGAGGATGGTATAAAGCAGTTTGTGTACGGAGCCTTTAGCAAGAAGCGGCTAAAGGGGCTCAAGGAGCAAATGACCCAAGAGACAGGCCCCCTTGTGGAGACCACCCTGGCCCATGCCACCACTATTCTTGAAGAGGCCTACCAGCGGCATCTGGAGGTCCATTCTGATGCCCCCCAGGATTACCTTGACCTGAGACCGACACTATTGGAAAAGACATCCCTCCTTGATCACCCGGCAATATATGAGTTTGTCCCCAAGGACTCGGTCGATCAGGGGCTCTTGACAGATTCTCGGGTAGAGAAACTATTTCAGCATGAATTGATGGCGTCATGGATCGTTGACTATGAAGAGATTAGGCCATTCATAGAAGAGATATCTAAGGTGGATGACAGCCCGATTATTCTGACGGAGAACCAGAAGACCGCCCGTGCCAGACAGGTAGAAGAGCGATGCATGGAGGAGCTTTTCCCCGCCCCCAAACGGGCCAGACTAAAGCGCAGGCTTGAAGAAATGGCCCATATCCTTTTCAAGCTGGGAGAGGAAGATCCTTCCAGATCCTGTCTCGCTGCCGCCCTCAGTATGGATAAGGATGAGTCCATCCTGAGAAAGAACCCCGTGATTGAGCACATTGTCCTCCGTAGCCTCGATCTATACCTGGAGGCGATGGAAAATATGGCCCCGGAAGAGGCCGAAGAGGAGCAGTTGAAGGGCCATTCTCCTGGCATCATCGTCCCTTGAAAGAGGAGGTCGCCATGCCCGCCACCATTTCCGTGAGAACCGATTCAAGAATCGATATGGTGGATATTACCCCCTCGGTTCAAATGGAGGTCTCAAAGGCCAAAGTGGCCGATGGGGTCTGTGTCGTCTATGTCCCACATACCACCGCAGGGGTAACCATCAATGAAGGCGCGGATCCGGCAGTCTGCGCGGACATCATCCAGAAACTGAATCAACTGGTGCCCCCTGGCGACCGCTACCGTCACATGGAAGGAAACGCTGACAGTCACATCAAGGCCTCGCTGACGGGGAGCTCGGTCACCGTCTTGGTTGAAAATGGGCGGCTTGTCCTCGGGACGTGGCAGAAGATCTTTTTCTGTGAGTTTGACGGCCCGAGGTCGCGGAGGGTGTATGTGAAGGTAGGCTAAAGGTGTGAGGCGCAAGGGGCAGGGGTTGAGATGGGTTCCCCAGGTCCCTGGTAGTCATGTCTTGTGCCTTACACCCGTTATACCAGTCTTACGGCTCCTGGATCCATTCCTTTGTCTCCAAGCCATTCATGGACTGCCTCAAAAAATAGAGAATAGTATTCTTCTGTCCCACCCAATCCCCGCCGGCCAAAGTAGTAATTGATTTCCAGAAAAAGGGGCTCAGGGTCCTTATCCCGAAGAGGAAACAAAAAATCAACAGCGGCCAGATTGATTCCGGTTTCTCTGGCCAAGGCCATGGCATGCGCCTTTCCCTTTTCCTGAAGGTCCGGCCGCCACTCATGATCGATAACTGACCCGCGGCCGACCGTGGTGATGGTCTTTTCCGGTCTGTCGGGGCGCTTCCAGTAGGTAAGGACCCGCTTTCCTATTATCACGGCCCTGAGCACATTCCCGTCACACGGGATATACGCCTGCGAGACAAATCCATAGAGCCCCGATCGTTCCGCAAGGGCAAGGTGGTCAATGGCCTTTTTTAGCGAATCCCTGTCTTCAACAAGAAATACGCCCTCTGCCTCGTGCCCCCTGTCCTCTTTGACAAGAAAGGGGAGTGGATGGGGAAGGGGGTCCCCGCCCGGGTACGCCGTCACAAGTTCATTTACGCTGCCCCAGCAAAAGGTCTCCGGATGTGGCAGACCAAGATCTCTAAACAGGAGGCTTTGCCCTATTTTTCCCGGGTATTTGAAACGCGTTTCATAGTCGGGGAATACGAAGGCATCAACCCTCGAACAGGCATCATAGAGTTCCTGCGGGCAGGTCTGGGGCAGGATAATCGCATCTGCCCTCTGGACCCATTTGAGGTCACTCGAGTCAAGGGTCCTGACCCCCAAAACAACCTGGACGTCTGTGTCAATACATGGATGAAAAGACAGGATCATTGGATATCTTGGAGGGCAATCATCAAGCGACAATCCCACAGTTTGACTTTGCCCTTCTCAGGGACTATAATTTTTGAGGTATTCTATCCCATAACTCAGGAGGAAGACAATGCCAATCTTTGAATTTCGATGTGTGGAATGTGGTGAGATCTCGGAAAAACTCTTTATGGACTCAGACGAAAAGGTAGAGATGGCTTGCCCCAACTGCAATTCCCAGACCCTCGAACGGGTGGTCAGCCGGACGAGCTATACCATGGGTATGGGAGCGGGGGGAGGAGAGTCGAGAATAACCACCAAGCAGTGCGGTTCTGGAAGTGAATGCACCACGCTAGATCTACCCGGGTACACCCGGTGATAAGGCCCCGGGGGGTTTCCTCGGGTGGTAAGGATATGTTCAGGGGCGAGAATCGGAAAAATCGCCATCATGAGCTCGATGAATATGATAAAGCGCATATCAATGAGATCTTTTTTGAAGATATGGTGGCAAAGCTAAGAAAGATGGATGCAAGGGTTGGAAGCCTTAACTGCGGATTTGCAGGAGAGGCGTACAAAAACTGGATTCTCTACTTTAGATCCAGGGGGCCTGTTTTTGAAATCGTCGACTTTGAATATGACGAGGACTCCCGTGGCCTGGGTTTGGACCTCTGATCAGCGAAAGGAGTACCGTGACCTACCTGGTTGAGAGCAAATTCCATGGCAGGACCTTGACCCAGAGACCTGTTTGCCCCTTCTGTGGTGCCTTTGTAGAGAAACCAAAGGAGTTGGATACCAGAAAACCCTTTGAGATGCCAATGGGGTCATGCCCCTGCGGCGCGGTCTATGCATGCGATGAGACCGGGCACAACCTGGGTTCTGCCATGATCGAGGCCCTTGTGTTTGCGTGCAACATGGATTGGGATCTGGCCTGGGGGCTGTTGCCGGACGAGGATTACCTGCAGGAGATTGTAAAGGACTATGATTATGCAAACCATCTTGTGGTCCCGGGAGGGTTTTTTGAAAGGAGGCGGATATCGGGGGCACTCTTCTTCATCAGGGCGCATCAAGATGTGCAGGAAGTCACCTCCGAAGGTGTCCGGAAAAGACTTGAAAGGGCCGCAACTGCGACTGCGATAACAGAGTCATCGCGCAAAGGCAGATCCAAAAAGGGGTCTTTTTCAAGACAGGAGATTGAAGAGCTGGTAAGGGAACTCAATCTTGATCCCATGCTTGACGTTGCGGGAGAGGACAGGAGGCTTGTCAGAAATCTCCACCGGCTCCTCTATTCCGGGGACGATCTTTTCCGCAACAGGGCAGCCGAAACCCTGGGACGGGTATCCGCTATCATCGCAAAAAAAGAGCCCGGAACAATCTCCAAACTCCTCCAGAGATTATTCTACGCTATCGTGGATACGGCCGCCTTTACCTGGGGGGCCTTTGAGGCGATCGGGGAAATCATCGGCCACAGGGTGGATCTGTTTGGCGGATATGTACCGCAGCTTTATCAATTCCTGCCGGATGAAACACTCCGGGCCCATGCCATTGAGGCCCTCGGTCGGATTGCAAAGTCATCACCGGGTCCTATGCGCAGACATACCTTCCACTTCCTCTCCTTTTTGAATGATCCCGATCCAGCGGTCCGGGGGTATACCGCCCGGCTTCTGGGCAATCTTGGGGCTCAGGAGGCCAAAGGGGCCCTGAAAAGGCTTCAGGATGACCCCAATGAAGTCAAGGTGTATGAAAACGGAGACCTTCTAAAAAGGACGGTTGGCCAACTGGCATCAGATGCCCTGGACAGACTATGATCGTCAAATACCTTGCCTCTGCGCCAAAAGGGGATATCCCACTGGGTCCTGGAGAGCTCGCAACGCCTTTTAAGCTTACCCCTTCCGATAACCACGCTTTTCTCACATTGGGGGACTACTTCAAGGCCATAAACGATCTTGTCCTGAGGCACCTGGAGCGGTGCGCGATTCCGCCCTTCAAAGACCAAGGCATCACCCCTGATCGCATTCGGGAGGTGTTGATCCGCACAGAAAAACATGGGGCCTTCTACCACCTGGCCAGTGTCGAAATCCGCTTTGACACAAAATCCATTAAATTGGCGGTGAGTACCGCGGTCTCCGAAGAAGGGAAGGCCTTGTTGGGCACCGAGTTTGATACGCTTGGCATCCTGGAAAGAGATCTCGGACTTCCCTATTTGCCCCGGTCCTATTTGAAAGATGAAATGGAATATCACGCCGGGACAAAGAGGGAATCCTTCCTGATGCTCCTCAGCGAGTGGTTTGAAGGCTACCACGAATGGCATCTTTCTCTCGACAAAGAGGCAGGGGCCCAAAGGGTTTGCATCTGGGACGCGGAAAAGGGTTACCGGTTTGCATCAAGAGAGGAAGGTCTTGACATATACAGACAGTCATCCAAGATCCTCACCCTTTTCTATAACACCCGGGATTTCCGGCAGATCTACCCGTGGCACCATGCAGCCGGCGACTTCGTGGTCGGGGAGCGCGATGGCAGTTTGGATGTAAAGCTCACCACGGCGAGGAATTATCAAGCTGTCATGATATCTTCCCCGGGTGAATCCCTCAACCCGATGATCGCCCTGGTCTATTTTTTTCTGGGCCTGACCGTCAAGATGCGGCTGGACAAGCTGGATGGAGTAGGGAAAACCGTATGGGCAGGAGACTATGCCGTAGCGGGAACCATCCAGGGATTCCTAGAGGCCATCAGGGCCATGGAGATCAATGGGAGATATGGGCTCGGCAGGGCAGAGGATTTTATGTCGCTCTTGAAGGGCTTTGATCGCCGGGAACTCAAGGGGCTGGTCATTTCAATGCTCGAATTCTATCGCCAGGAAGACCCGGCCGATGTACCGGTCATACAGGCCAACCTTGAAGCCCATGTGGATGCGACCCGGCAGGTCATTCAAAATCTCTCTAAATGTAGCACTTTAGCCGTTTGAAAGCTGAGCAATGGGGATTCCCTCCATTGTCCTGCCCGAGTGCCAGTTTTAAAAATAGCTAAATTGATACCCCTAAATAAGGTCTTCAAGCGGGGTGCGGATGGCCTTTGAAACCGAGATCAAGAGCGATGCCCGATCAAGGTCTTTGTCTCCGGTCCCTTTGAGGAGTTCTTTTGAAAGGGTAAAAAGGCTTTGATAAATGCTGTCGAGGTCAAACGCCGGGTATACCCTCCCCCTCTCAAACCCCGCCTTTCCGCAGACCCGGGCCTTTCCCTGAATCTTGGTGGGGATCCCATAAACACGGCAGGTAATGGGTCTGTATGGATAGAGGATACAATCCTCGTTGACATCCAGGAGCGGACACCGAACTCTTTCCCTTGCCAGGGTATAGGCGCTCATTTGGGGATCATCTTGGTGGGCCTTAAGCCGCTTTTCAAGCCGCCTGAGATCCCGGTCTGACTGAGTGCACCGGCCGAGGGCCTCCGCCTTTGGCCTGCTCCCCAGTTGGCTGAAATGGTGCTGGATATAGGCCGCCTCAATCTGAAAAAGGCCAAAGACCGCATGGCAACAATCAGAGCACCCACGTTCGCACCGGATAGAGGCGCCGTGTCCCTTTTGCATTTCCCGAAAGGCCTGATCCGCCTTGTCCATCAGGAGTTCATAGCTGGCAAAGAGGGAGGTGGGTCTTCTCATTTCTTGCGGTAAGTTTCAAGCCTTTTCAGGAATTCGGGGTGGACGGCGAATCCGAGTGATACGGCCTTGTCCACATGTTCAATGGCCTTTTCATAGTCATCGTTGTCATAATAGGCTGATGCAAGGTTATTGTGCCCGAGCGCAAAATCTGGCGCCATCGCCACCATCTTCTCGCCCACATCGATGGCCTTTTCCGTGTCACCCTTTTGGAGATAGGCGTTTACCAAGTTGCTGTATGCCTGAACGATCTCAGGGTTGAGCTCGATGGCCTTTTTGAGGGCCTCAATGGCCTCATCCGTTTTTGTCATCTGGAGATAGCTGAACCCGATGTTGGCGTATCCGCGGGCATATCTGGGTTCGATCTCGATAGCTCTCTGGTTTGCCTCCAGCACCTTTTCCAGATCGCCCTTTGCAAAGTAGATATATCCCAAGTTGACCCAGGCCTCAAACATGCGCGCACTGTTCGCAATGGCCTCCTCAAAGAAAGGAATGGCCTCGTCCAGTCTCCCCTGCTCCATGTGGGATACGCCGATGTTGTACTGGGAGTTGGCGCATTCGGGGTTTTCGGCCAATATCTTCTTTTGCTCTGCAATAAACTCCTCAGAACCCTGTGGCTCTTTCATCTTAGTCCTCAGTCCAATAAAAAATAAAAAGAGGCCGCCACCCACCCGGATAGCGACCCCTGGGGTTAAGGTACAAAATCAGGTCGGCACGGAGATCTAATGATCTTCGGTCTGTCCCCGTCCTTTAAGGCCGTACATGGTCGTGCTTCCAGTGGAAAAAAAAACCAGTTTTTCCTCATTCACCAGAGCCGTTGCCGCCTTTTTGACCTCTCTGGCCTTGGCGTCGGGTAGCACCTTTCTGACGGCCTTTTCCATGTCACTGAAATAAAATTTGGACTTTTTGCTGTTTTCGGCGAAATCCAAGATTGCCTTTCTGAGTTCTTCCATGATTCATCTCCTTTGCTTTGCGTGGGTAATGACTAATCAATACCTCCCACCGCCTTCGAGACCCCCCAGGACGCATCCGTGTATTTGAACTGGGTCGAAGTCCTATACGTGTCATACTGGAGACGATAATCATCGATGAGGTGTTCGGTAAAGGGCAGATCACATTTCTCGAAAAACTTCTCCCATCCGATTCTCGCTGCCCAATCTCCAATCCGCTCGTATTTCATGGCATCTCTGGAGTAAGCCTCGAGGATCTTTTTGACGTCTCGGCACACCTCGGGATATCTCGGGAAATTGTTGGGCACACCAGGAACAACCACCTTGGAGAATTTGGGTGGGGAGATCCGGTTGGAGACCTTACCGCCCGCCATGATGGTCACGCAATCCCCCTCCTTATCGGTGAGGGGAAGGGCCATGCACATGGTGTAGCAGTTGCCGCAAAACATGCACCGATCTTCCTTGATCTTCACGCTTTTTTTGCCGTCACCTGTCTTGGAGGGCGAGATGGCGGCCGTGGGGCACGCTGCAATGACCAAAGGAATCTCACAGACTTTCTCAAGGACCTCATTGTCAATAATCGGTGGTTTTCTGTGATAGCCGAGAAGGGCAATATCCGAGCAGTGCACGGCACCACACATATTGAGGCAGCAGGCCATGGAGATCCTGACATGGGCCGGAAAGGTCATTCCCTGAAAATGTTCAAAGATCTCGTCCATGACCGCTTTGACCATCGAAGAGGCATCGGTTGCCGGGGTGTGGCAATGGATATAGCCCTGGGTGTGGACGATATTTGTCACACCGGCCCCGGTCCCGCCGATAGGGAACTTGTAGCTCCCGGAGACGTGTTTTCGGCTCTCGAGATCCTTTTTGAGGGCCTCCACTTTGTCCAGGCTGTCGACCATAAACTCGATATTGTTCCGGGTGGTGAATCGGACGTAGCCGTCGCAGTGTCTGTCTGCAATATCGCAGATCTCCCGGACGTGCTCAACGGTCATAAAGCGGCACCCGCCGCACCTGACCGTAAATACCTTATCACCGGTTTCAGAGACATGCACCAGGACGCCTGGCTCCAGGATCTCATGGTATTTCCACTTGCCATAATTGTTCTGGACGACAGGAGGAAAATACTGCCAGAAGTGTCTCGGCCCAAGGTCCGTGATCCTGTTCTCCATCGGTTTGTCCGGATTAAACAACCCCAATCTTTCAGTAGATAATGCCATTATAACTCCCTCCTATCTCGCGTGTCTGGTTCTGTAGTCATCGATGCTTCTCTGGAAGCCGCCGGGGACATCTTCTTCTTTCCAGAAGATATACGGGTTGGAGCGGGGCTCCTTAACCATCTGGGGCATCGGGGGTATGTCTAACATCTCGAGGAGTTTCTGGATGCCCTGGCGCTGGATGAGTTCTCCCAGGCGCTCACGGTTCTTCCCCTCTTCCATCCACCAATCCCAGACCGGTTCAACGACCTTTTCTTTGATGTTGTCATAGGGGGATTCGCACTTCATAAAGGGAATGGTCAGCAGAGACATCTGTGCGCCCTCCAGTATGGGGGCCTTTGCACCCAGCAGGACGCTGACACCGGTGTCCTTACCCGGCCGAAGGGCCTGCGGCATGACATTGATACAGTGCATGCAACGGGTACACTCCTTATCGTCGATCACAAGCTTTCCATCCGCCATACCCATGCATTTGGTGGGGCAGAGTCCAATGACCTCTTTTTGGATGTCGAACTTACCCCAATCTCTTCCCTTATGGGCACCGCCGTCTGGCACTATCTCACCGCCGATATAGGCCTGAACCGCCTTCTGATCAATGCGGATGTTATCTCTCCAGGTGCCAATAAAGGACATATCGGCCCGGGCAATGGAGGCCACGCAGCAGTTGGGGCATCCATCAAACTTGAACTTGAATTTATAGGGGAAGGCCGGACGATGCAATTCATCCTGGTAGTAGTGGGTCAGTTCGTAGCACATGTCCTGGGTATCAATGCAGGACCATTCACAGCGCGCCTTACCGATGCAACACGAAGGGGTTCGCAGGTTGGAACCTGAACCACCCAGATCCTGTTGAAGGACGTGGCCCAACTCAAAGAATATGGGCTCCAGCTGCTCGGTAAAGGTCCCCAGGAAGACAATGTCCCCTGTTGAGCCGTGCATATTCATCATACCACTGCCGCGGTATTCCCACAGGTCACAGAGGGACCTCAAGTAGTCGCTGTTATAGAACTTGCTCGCCGGCTGGTTGACGCGTAAGGTATGGAAGTGGGCAACCGAAGGGAATTTGTCCTGAAGGTCTGAATACCTTCCAATTACGCCTCCACCGTACCCGAAGACACCCACGATCCCGCCATGCTTCCAGTGGGTTTCGCCATGTTCAAACGAGATCTCGAGCTGGCCCAGCAAATCCTCGACCACGTCTCTCTCAATCATCATCCGATCATCGGCCAATTTGCGTCTGTGCAGGGCCTCTCTCTTGGCATCGGCCACAAAGCTCGGCCAGGGGCCGGATTCCAGTTCCTCACACCTAGGGATGTCATGTTTGATCTTGAAGTTCTTGAGCTCTTCATCCGTGTAATTGTTTAGCTCCTCATCAGAGTATATCCTGAGCTCATTGTATTTCAGTTCCTTTTGCTCTTCTCTTGGTTCAAAAGCCATTACATATGCCTCCTTCTAAGGTAGAAATTATCAGTCAAGAATTTTAAGGAGTAAATCACCCGGGTCACTGATCTCTTGTCCTAGCTCACCTCCTCCCAAAAAAGAATCAGAATCGGCAAAATTTAGGTCCCAATAAGCAGATTTTTTGATCGCCACCTGCTCCTCATTTATCACATTAGAACAGGTATCCATCTTATAACTATTTGTGAATATTATAACTAGTTCATTTTTCAAATACTTAAAGGTCTTTTTATAGCCAAAAGAATTGAATATTGTCAATAAAAAAATCGTCAATTGCTGGATTCCGGTTGACAACCCCAAGAACGATCTATATATTCCCAAACGGAAATATACCAGGAGCCGCGGATGAAAGATTTCATCAAGGTGATGAAGGCCGTTTCAGATCCCAACAGGGTAAAGATCTTGAAGATGCTCCAGCACAAGGTGATGTGTGTATGCGAGCTTCAAGCAGCGCTGAAGATAGCCCAACCCACGGTATCCAAACACCTCAAAATCCTTGAGGATGCCGGTCTGGTTGGGTTTAAAAAGGACGGGATATGGGTTGACTACTATCTCACCGATGGGGTCAATAGCCCGTATGTGGCAAATCTTCTGGGGAATCTTCGACATTGGCTTGAAGATGATCCCGAGGTCATGGAGTTGGTGAAAACGCTACCGGGCATCAGGCGGGAGGATGTCTGCAAGAGGTAAATTTTTTTGGGAAATCCATATAGCCAAATGGTAATATTGCTATTTATTCTATTTGGCAGCCCCCTTTTTTAATCATTTCTGTGCTTCAATAAGAAATAAGCTGGCGAATTCCATGAGAGAACGAACGAAACTTATCTTAATATTGTTAATTTTTATTGGCTGCTATTATGTACCGTGGGGCAATGGCACCATCCGCCGATCCGGGCTAGAGGCCTTTTTGATGCTCCAGGAATATGCCCGGGATCATGTCTTGACTTGTCTGATCCCCGCCTTTTTCATCGCAGGGGCCATCGCGGTCTTTGTGTCACAGGCCTCAGTGCTAAAATATTTCGGTGCCACCGCCAGGAGGTCTTTGTCCTATTCGGTCGCCTCTGTTTCCGGGACGGTCCTGGCAGTCTGCTCCTGCACGGTCCTGCCTCTGTTTGCGGGGATATACTCGCGAGGGGCAGGGATCGGCCCGGCCATCAACGTCCTGGCCATCGTGTTGACTGCAAGGATACTGGGTCGGCAGCTGGGCCTTGCCCGGGCCGTAGGGGCCGTCCTCTTTGCCATCTCGACCGGGCTTCTGATGGCCTTTTTCTTCAGAAAAGACGATGCGACCCGAACCGCCGGGCAGATCTACCTGCCCGAGGATGGGGAAAAGGGGAGAACCCTGACTCAGGAAGCCCTTTTTATGCTGACCCTGGTGCTAATTTTGGTCTTTGCAGCCTTTGCAAGACCGGCACCCGGTTCAACAGACCTCTGGCCGGCCATCTTTGCGGCAAAGTGGTATATCACAACCGGTCTTCTGATTATCCTTGGCCTTATGCTCAAGGCCTGGTTCTTAAAGGGAGAGCGGCTGATCTGGGTCCAGTCCACCTGGGGATTCATGAAGCAGATCTTGCCGCTTTTGGGTGCAGGGGTCCTGGTGGCCGGTTTTATGTTGGGACGGCCCGGTCATTCGGGCTTGATTCCCGAGCACTATATCCAGACGTTGGTTGGAGGCAATTCCTTATGGGCCAACCTGTTCGCGTCGGTCTGGTTATCGCGGGCGTTATGGGAGCGAAAAAGACAGCGACCTTTTGTGTGATTATCGTAATTCTCTCGACTGTTGCCGGGATGCTTTATGGATGGATTGCAGGATAAATAAGACCAAAGGACCAGGGCATAGGGCTCAGGGGGATGAAAGCAGTAGAATTGACCCAGGAGGGGTTTGGCAAGATGTTTTGTCTGGCCGGTATCGGAGGTCACCTCGACGGCTTTGTCCAGTCGGCC
>CAZXCQ010000089.1:0-21293 GCA_964639275.1 uncultured Desulfobacteraceae bacterium
TTAGAGGCATGTGGAAGAAAAAAAGACCCCCATGCCACACCACAATCGATCTATCTCCGGGCTTTTGAGAAGTTACGTTGGAGCGATTTTGAATTGAATTACAGGCACGCCATAATACTATCACTGATGACCATCATCATCTACGCGTGGCCCCTGTGGCAGTGGCTGACGGCCAGCAATAGAGAGGAGCCCGGATTTGCCGTTGCTCCGCTGACCGCCTCGGTGGATATGGCCCGGCCATATAAGGCCGAAGAGTTCATCGGTCCTGATTTGAGCAAAGGGATGGTCCATGCCGCCTCAATCTGCGAGCTGGCTGACGGTCGGCTTGCCGCGGTCTGGTATGGGGGTAGCAGAGAGGGGGCGGGTGACATATCCATATATCTCTCTCTGCGCAATCCCGGGGGGCCCTCCTCTTGGAGCAAACCACGGGTGATTGTTGATAGAGACACCGCCTCAAAGGAGCTTCAAAGGTTTGTGAAGAAGGTGGGGAATTCTATCATCTTTGCCGATCATAAGGGTCGTCTGTGGGTGATTTACGTCACCGTCACGATGGGCGGGTGGTCTGGGAGTTCTCTAAATGTCAAGATCTCAGAGGATAGCGGCTCCACCTGGACATCAAGCCAGAGACTGACGCTCAGCCCCTTTCTTAACATCAGTGAACTGGTCAGAAACAATCCGCTGCCCCTTTTAGACGGGGGTTTTACCATCCCCATCTACCATGAATGTCTGGGAAAATTTCCAGAACTCCTCTGGATCAGGGAAGGTGGGCAGGATCATCGCGCGTATTTTCGAAAGTCGAGAATGTACGGGGGACGGACCTTTATCCAGCCTTCTGTGGTTGCCTATGGCCCCGGCGCTGCCACGGCCTTTTATAGAAATGGCGCGGATGAAGGTGGCGTGGGAGTGGCAGTGACACAAGATACCGGCGCCACCTGGTCAAGGCCACGGAATTTGGATCTGCCAAATCCTGATTCTGCCCTGAATGCCTTGCTGCTTTCCAACGGGGCTATCCTATTGGTCTTTAACGACAGCAGACATGGCCGTGAAAATCTCCGGCTTGCCATTTCAAGGGACAGCGGGCTCGACTGGGTGCGGGTTGCAACGCTCGAGGACATGGCGGGCCAGGAGTTCTCTTACCCCTATATGATACGGGGCCGGAACGGATTGATACACCTGGTCTATACGTGGCGCAGAAAACGGATCAAGTATCTGGTGTTCAATGAGGCCTGGATCACCGCGCAGACAAAAAAGGTATCAAGATGACGGCATTTGCTTTCTCCTTTCTTTTTCCATTCCTTCTTGTTATGGCCTTGGTTCAATGGCTGACGCTGCCTCTTTGGAGAAGGCCTCTCGGGTGGAGGCCTACGCTTTTACACGGCATGATTTCGGCATTGATTGTGCTCATTCCATTCAAAGGGCTTTTCCTGGGCCGATGGGTGATCAGCATAAACGCCAATTTTTGCATTCCGCTCACTGCCATAGTGCTTGGCAGGGTCCTGGAAGCGGGTTTTGGGGTCAGTCTTCTGGACAGGAAGGCCCTTTTGGCCAGCTGGATATTTGGCCTTGCTGCCGGTATGGTCCTCTATCCAATGGCATTGGGGCTGGGCCGTTTTGACCCATATGGGCTTGGATGGGGCCTTTCCTGGCTGTTTTTGGTCCTGCTGGCCACCACGGTTGTCCTGCTATTCCTCGGCAACCGCCTGGGAATCATACTGATGGCCTCTGTGTTGTGTTATGACCTGAATCTGCTGGAATCGCATAACCTATGGGATTATCTGGTTGATCCGTTTTTTGTCCTCATCTCGGTGGGTGCCTTGGGTCGTCAGCTGACAAAAAGGATCTGTGCACACAAAACCGCCCTTGCCAGAGGGGAAGGATAAGGGGACAAAGGCGCAATTCCTGCGAAGGGCCTTTTGAAGTTTGTGGTTGATATCACACAGGCTTTTGGTATCATCCTCCTGGGGAGAGTAAGAATGGATGCTGGAGGGTTCTGGATGCCCATTCTCATCAAGGCCGGCAAGAGGGCTTCTTGATAAAGGGACACAGTATGCTCAAAAAGGCCCTGGCGCGAATTCACGACCTGTTTAACAATAAGACCATCCGGTCGGTCCTTTCAAAGCTCCGATACCTTGTCTTCTTGGTCGTCTTTATCATATTTGTCCCGTTTATACGACCTTTATGGTTTTGGCCCGGCTTCTTTGTCACCCTCTTCGGCGAGCTGATTCAGGTCTGGTGTTTTGCCTCTCTGGAGAAAAACCGGGTCCTGGCAAACCGGGGGCTCTATATGTTGACGCGAAATCCCATGTATTTGGGCCGTTTTTTTGTGTTACTCGGATTTCTGGTCCTTGCCGGCAATATCTGGATAATCATTTTCTTTACCGTGCTCTATTATTTCTATATGGTCAATCGCGTAAGACGCGAGGAAAAAAAGCTGCGAGAGGTGTTTGGAGAGGCATATGAAGGCTATTGCCGGGATGTAAACCGTTTTGTCCCTTCGCTCAAAGGGATTGACTGGCGATCGTTCTGGATATTTAAGTGGGACGTCCTTGTCGAAAATAACGGTCACTGGAATTTTATGGCAGTGGTTTTTTGTTATGTCTTATTCTATTTTTTTGCCTTTTTTTATCGCGAGATATGAAATGGCAGAGAGAGGGCCGGTATGAACCAGGCCTTGCCCCCGGAGATTTCCATCGTCATCCCAATCTTTAATGAGGCCCCGAATCTCCAGCCGTTGGTTGAGGGCGTATGTGATGTAATGCGTACCATGGGACGTCGCTTTGAACTGATCTTGGTAGACGATGGCAGCACCGATGACACCCGAAAGGTCCTGGATGCCATAAGACCGGAGAACCCGCAGATGCGGGTCGTGATCCTGAGACGCAATTTTGGTCAGGGTGCCGCCATGACCGCCGGTTTTGACCATGCCAGGGGTGAGATCGTCGTCACCATGGATGGAGACCTCCAGAGTGATCCGGCCAATATCCCCCACCTGATAGCCAAACTGGAGGAGGGATATGACCTGGTTAATGGATGGCGGCGCGACCGAAAAGACCCGTTCCTTTCAAGGCGTCTCCCCTCGATCCTGGCCAACTGGCTGATAGGGGTTGCCACAGGGGTGAGGCTTCACGACTACGGATGTACCCTCAAGGCCTCACGCGCTGATCTGGCCAAACAGCTCCTTCTCTATGGCGAGCTACACCGCTTTATCCCTGCACTGGCCAGTTTTTATGGTGCAAGGATCGCAGAGGTGGTGGTGAGCCACCATCCCCGAAAGATGGGAAAAAGCAAATACGGGATCAGCCGCACCTATCGAGTCCTCCTGGATCTATTCCTGATCCTGTTCTTCCAGAAGTTCGCGACCCGTCCCCTCCAGTTTTTTGGGCTCAGCGGGGGGGTCCTCTTTTTCATCGGCCTTGTGATCGAACTCCACCTGACATGGGTAAAGTTATGGGGAGGAGAGGATATCGGAGGGAGACCCCTCTTGCTCCTGGGTGCCCTGTTGATAATCACAGGCATCGTCCTGGCCGGCATAGGTCTTTTGGCAGAGTTGGTGGTCCGGATCTACTATGAATCGTCAGGTAAGCGGATCTATGCCGTGCGCGAGGTCTTGGAGTGAAGGCGAATTTGCCTCGATGGCTGAGGTGGGTGATAAGGGCGGGTGTCAGCGGGGCGCTGCTGTTGTGGCTCTTCTCGCGGTATGATCTGAGGGGGATCTGGACATCCTTCCAAGACCTCTCAGTGGTTGTCTGGCTCTTTGCCTTTTTGATGAGTCTGACGGCGCAGGTCCTGAGCAGCATCCGATGGTGGCTCTTGTCAAACAGCCTCGCCTTCCCGGGAAGATGGCCGACCTATCTGGGGTTCTATTTTGTCGGGATGTATTTTAACCTCTTCCTGCCGACCGGGATAGGCGGTGACGTGTTTAAGGCCCATTTCCTCTCAAGGGGGGAGGGCAAGAAGCTCTTGGCCGCTTACAGTGTTGTCGGTGACCGGGTCTTCGGGCTTGCCACCATGTTGCTCATCGGGGCCACCATGGTATGGTTTTGGCCGGACCTCCTCCCTGGGCCCTTTGTCATCTTTCTCTCGCTTGCTGCACTGGTCCTCCTGTTTGCTCTGGCCGGATTTCCGCTTTTCCATCGGGCGATTGTCGGTTTGTGGCCCGGGCTTTCCCGGTATGTCTCTGATCTATCCAAACTCTGGCAGCGACCCATGAGATTGTTGGCGGTTCTGGGGCTCTCGTTCTCTCTTCAGGTCCTGGGGATGGGGGCCGTTGCCGTACTCGGGGCGGGAATAGGGATCAAACTCCCGTTGGCGTTTTATTTTGCCAGCGTTCCGATGGTGGCACTCATAATGATAATTCCCATCAGCTTTAACGGTATCGGGGTGAGGGAAGGGGCATTTGTCTATCTCTTGGGGCTCAAAGGGATTCAACCCGAGCCTGCCTTTAGTCTCGGGCTTCTCTTTTTTTCAGTACAGGTGGCTGCAAGCCTTGTGGGTGGAATGGCCTATGCCCTGGGCGTTCATCGCAGATCGATAAATGATTGAGAGATCGGCCTGCCCGGGGTTGATCGCAAGATGGTATCAATATAGCTTTCTTCAAAATTAGAACTGAGACAGGGAAATGGGGGTTCGGAATCCCCATTGCCCGGGTTTCAAACGGCCAAAGTGTTACGCAAGCTGTTGTTTCGGGGTGAAATCTGAAAAAGGCCTGAAGAATTGACCCTTTACAAATACATCCTCAACGAGATATGGCCCACCTTTTTTGCCAGCCTCTTTGTCATGGTCTTTATTATGGTGGCATCGCAGATGCTGTCCATCACCGAGCTGATCATCACGCGGGGGGTTAACGCCGTTCAGGTCGTGGGGATTGTTGTCTACCTGTTGCCCGACATCGTGTCATTCGCCCTGCCGGCCGTCAGCCTCATCGCCGTTGTGGTAGCCTTCTTGCGTCTGTCCGCCGACAGCGAGATTATCGCCTTAAAGTCATGTGGTATTAGTCTCTATCAGATGCTTGTGCCGGTGGTCGGGCTGTCCCTCTTGGGGTTTTTGTTTGCACTCGCCATGGGGGTCTTCGTGGTGCCATGGGGGAACAGATCTTTTAAGGACCTGGTCTTCCGGATCGCCGAATCAGAGGCCAACGTGGGGATAAAGGAGCGGGTTTTCTCCGAGCCCTTTGACAATGTGTTTTTTTATGTCAACAGGTATTCCAGCCGGGATAAGCTCCTCAAGGATGTCTTTGTCGTAGACAGACGGGATAAGGAGGTCACAAACACCGTTGTGGCAGAAGAGGCACGAATCCTGCTTCACCCCGATAAGAGGGTCATCACCCTCCGGTTTTTGAGAGGGACCATTTTTTTGGCAGAGAAGGACATGAAATCGGCCAGGACCATCGGGTTTAAGAGCTATGACCTGAATATCAGCCTGAAGGATCTCATGGCCGGGCTCGCCTCGAGAAAGAAAAAACCGCATGAGTTATCGGTCCGAGAACTCCTCAAACAGCTTGAGGATCTACCCAAAGGCGAGGTAAGATACAACGAAATCATGAGAGAACTCCTTGAAAAGGGTTCAATGCCCCTGGCGGTGTTTCTGATGGGTATTATTGGAGTGCCCCTCGGTGCCCGTCTGAAGGCACGGGGGCGTTCGGCCGGAATCGGGGTGAGCCTGGCGATATTCTCTACCTACTATCTGTGCCTTGCGGGCATGAGGAGTGTCTGTTCATCCGGGATCCTCTCTCCGGCGATCGCTGTGTGGATTCCGGACTTCTTTTTGTTGATCTCCTGTTTCTATCTCTTGAGACGCGCGGCAGAAGAACGGCCCATCAACTTTTTGGCCGGCCTGAGACAAGAAAGGGCCTGACCGGACCTTGGATAGATGAAAATATTATCCAGATATTTCTCAAGAGAATTTCTCAAACTGTTTGTGCTGCTGGAGTTTGTCTTTTTGTCGATGTATCTGCTCATCCAGTTTATCCTCTCACTGGATGACTTTGTCGAGGCCAATGCACCCAACAGTCTGATGGTGCTCTATCTGCTCTATAATACCCCCCTGATTGTTGTTCAGCTTGTACCGGTGGCCACCCTCATATCAGTCATCGTGATGTTCTGTTTGATGGCGAAGAATAACGAGATCACCGCCATGAAATCGTGCGGATTGAGTGTCTTGCGGGTTTCCGTTCCGACGATAATAGTTTCCATACTGATTTCCATAGGTGTATTTCTCATCTCCGAGCTGGTTGTTCCTTACTCTATCGCCAGGGCCAACCAGATATGGCAGGTGCGATTGAATAAGGGCGGGAACGCAGGTTTTTACGGCCAGGACCATATCTGGTACAGGGGGTCGGGTTCTATCTATCGGATCAGGCATTTCGATTCCAAAAAGGCGATGATGGAGGACCTCACATTTTATTTTTTTGATGATTCCTTTAGGGTAACCAGGAAGATAGATGCCAGACGGGCAATCTTTGCTGGCAACCAATGGGAGATCCAGGAGGGGATCGAGCAGAGGATGACGAGCGAAGGGGGTTACGACTTGGAGCGGTTTGACAGGATATCCCTGGCACTCCCTGAAAGGCCTGATGCCTTTATCAGGACCCCCAAGAAGCCAGAAGAGATGAGCTACTGGCAGCTAAGGCGCTATGCAAAGAGGATCAGAGAAGAGGGATATGATGCCACGGAATATTCGGTGGATATGAATATCAAGCTGGCCTATCCCCTGATCAATGTCATACTGGTCCTTATCGGAATTCCCATCGCCCTGGGGACTCGAAAGGGGGGTACGCCGCTGGCCATATCGCTCGGGATCGGTATCTGTTTTTTCTACCTGATCGCTCTCGGGCTTTCCCGCTCGCTCGGGCTCTCGGGCCTTTTGCCACCCGGGCTTTCAGCCTGGTCCGCGAACATCGTCTTTTTTCTACTGGGTGTCTATTTGATGATGCGTTTGGAGACCTGATGTATCGATTGCACCTCCATTTCTACCTCTTTGCCCTTGGCGCAAGTTTTGCCCTATCTGTGATTTTGACCCCTTTCGTGAAAAGGCTCGCACAGAAGACTGGACAAGTTGCCGTGCCGAGGGACAGCCGCTGGCACAAGAAGGAGACAGCCATGTTGGGCGGCGTAGGCATCTTTTGTGCCATGATGACGGTGTGGCTGGGGGCTGCCGGGTACGCCGGGTGGTCCATCTATGGCCACCCCTTTCTTCCCATGATGGTATGCGCCGGCGCAATGTTTGCCCTGGGACTGGCAGATGATATCCTAAACATTGCCCCGCAGCACAAGCTTGCGGGACAGATTGTCATCACCTCCATTTTGGTGTTTTTTGGCTTCCGTCTGGGGTGGACCGATTCCAAAACAATCAATCTCTTTCTGTCAATCCTGTGGATCGTGGGGATCACCAATGCCTTTAACCTCCTCGATAACATGGATGGCCTCTCTGCCGGCATCGCCTTTATCGGAGGGGCCTTTCTGTTCCTTTTTCTCTATCTCAATCCGGGTCAAAGTGCCTTTTCAGGACCGGTACTCCTGATGGGTTCGGCTTACCTCGGGGCGATCCTGGGCTTTCTCATTTACAACTTTAATCCCGCTTCGATCTTTATGGGGGATGCGGGGAGCCTTTTTATCGGTTTTGTGCTGGCCTCCTTGACCGTCATGGGTGGCCCGCCGCAGACCATCGGAGGGGGCTATGTGCATCTCCTTCTGGTCATCGCCATTCCAATCCTTCTCCTCTTTATCCCCATATTGGATACGGGCTTTGTAAGCGTTATGCGCAAGCTTTTTCACCGCCGTATTTCACAGGGGGGGCGCGATCATTCTTCGCATCGTCTGGTGGCGATCGGCTTTTCTGAAAGAAAGGCGGTCCTGGTATTGTATGCCTTTTCTGCCCTATCCGGGCTCATCGCCCTTTCCATTAACCGGCTGGGCATGGGGACCAGCCTGGTAATCGTTGTACTGTATCTCCTTCTCGTCCTTTTTTTCTGGATCTATCTGGCAAAGGTCAAGGTCTACCCGGAGGAATCGATCCTGTCGGGTGTTGGCAGAGGTGCCCTCACCCCTATCCTTATTGAAATCACCTATCGGAGAAGGCTTTTTGAGGTCCTGCTGGATCTGATCCTGATCACAGTGGCCTATTACACGGCCTACCTTTTGCGGTTCGAAGGCGTCCTCGGGGGAAACTTCGATTTCTTCCTGAAATCCCTGCCCCTGATGATCGCATGCCAGATCCTGTCGTTTTATGTCTTTGACGTTTACAGGGGGGTGTGGGAGAGGACGAGCGTCATAGACCTTATCGGCTATATCAAGGCCCTGACGGTCGGGACCATCATGCCGATGCTTACCCTCCTTTTTGCGTACCGCTTCTCCAGCTTCTCCCGGGCAGTCTTTGTCATTTACTGGGGCCTCATGCTCATACTGGTATCTTTGTCAAGGCTCTCGTTCCGTCTGCTCGACGAAGGGGTGAGAAAGGTAAACCCGGAGGGGAGACCGGTCTTGATTTATGGCGCGGGCCTCGGGGGCCAGATGGCCCTGAGGGAGATAGAGACCAATCGGGAACTGGGGCTGAGGGCTGTGGGGTTTATGGATGATAACCCGAGCATAAAGAGAAAAAAGATACGGGGCTACCCTGTGTTTGGGGGAGAGGAAGATCTGGAGGAAATCATCAACAGGTATCCAATCAAGGAGATCATTGTCTCCTTCAGGGAAAATAGCGAGGAGAAAAAAAGGGATCTCATGGCCTTGTGCACAAGAATGGGTGTGGAAATAGACGTCAAGGAGATGAAGCTGGTTATCAGCTAGATAAGACGGCCAAGGGGTTCTTATGGGCTACAGGATCGATGAAATCGGGGAATTCGCCTTTATCCGCTCTATCCAGGAGGACTGCCATTTTTCTCTAGATCGAGTGATAAAGGGGATTGGTGATGACTGCGCCGTTATCGGGCCCTATCAGGACAGGATGCTCCTGATTACCACTGATCTGGTGGTGGAAGATATCCATTTTATCATGGAAAAGATCGCGCCGGAACATCTCGGTGAAAAGGTGGTGGCGGTAAACCTGAGCGATATTGCGGCCATGGGGGGGACCCCCCGTCATCTGTTCTTGTCGCTGGCCATACCACCCACCCTCAAGCTTGAGACCCTCCATGCCATATACCGGGGGATCAAGTCCATGTGCCGGCGATATCGCACCAATATCCTGGGCGGGGACACCTCTGCCTCGCCGGATACCCTGATGATAAGTGTTACCGCGATTGGGGAAACCCCTGCGGATGAAGTGCTTTTCCGGAGTGGGGCCAGGGCCGGGGACAGGATATATCTGAGCGGTACCCTTGGAGATTCGATCGCCGGGCTGAAATTGATCAAAGGGGACTTGTCTGCTCCAGAGCCCCTGGCAACCACCCTAAAGGAGGCCCACGATAGACCGGTACCCCAGGTTGAAACCGGCCGTGTCATTGCACGGTCCCGCCTGGCCTCTGCCATGATAGACGTGAGCGATGGCCTTTTGTCTGATCTGGGACATATTTGTGAGGCAAGCGGTGTGGGCGCAACTCTTCTCCAATCCGCCTTACCCCTCTCCAAAGACCTAAAGGCCCTGGCAGAGATCAACGGTATTGATCCCTACCCATTGGCCCTGTCAGGGGGAGAGGACTATCGGTTGCTTATGACAGTCCCCCACGAAAACGTGGGAAAGCTTGAAAGGATTTTTGAAAAGGGGAGTCCCTGCCGGGTTTACAACCTGGGTGAAATCACAGCGAAGGAGGGTGTCAGGATCGTGAGGCCTGATGGTGTCAAAGAGAAAGTGGATGTGACCGGTTTTGACCACTTCAGGAAAACGGGATCGCTCCGGAGAGATCAGCAGACCCCTTCCCCCTAATATTTGGGGTGTTACGATATGCCTATGGCCCGTGTCGACCCTCTCTGGCCAGTTGCCGTTTGTCTACCACCTGATCTGACTCATCAATGATTTCGCGGCCCAGGATCTCCTCCAGGATGTCTTCGAGGGAGACGAGGCCTGCAAGCCCACCATATTCGTCAAGGACAATAAAGAGGTGCTGTCTCAATTCCAGGAATTCGGCCAGGACCCTATTGAGTCTGGCCGTCTCCACCACAAAATGAACCGGGCGCATGAGTTCTGTCAGACGGATATCCTTTTTCCCATCCGCCAGTGCGATGAAAAGCTCCTTTGCCAGTATCACCCCCACCACATCCTCCATGTCCCGGTCGTATACCGGCACCCGGCTATGTTCCCACCTGCCCGCTACCTTGCTTGCCTCATCCACAGTCAGGTATTCGCTCAGGGAAAAGATCACGGTTCTGGGGGTCATGACATCCTTGACCATCTTTTTGTTTAGCGTCAATATTCTCTCAATGGCCTGATCTTGATAAGAGGCAATCCCCCCGTCCCGGTGACTCAGACGGGCCATGATCCTGATCTCTTCCGCAGTGACCATATCTCTGGTCTTGCCCCGGGAGATCAGACGGGTCACCCGGGTAGTGACCCATATCACGGGCGACATAACCCACACGAGCGCCTTCAAAGGATATGCGACCAGGGGGACCAGGGATCGCCCGTAAACAACCCCTGCGGTCTTGGGGATAATCTCTGAAAACACAAGAACGGCCAGGGTGAAGGCGGCAGAAAAATACCCCAACCATTCACGGCCGAAAACGGCGGTGGCTGCCGATCCTGCAAAGGCCGCCCCCGCCGTATTGGCAATCGTATTGAGGGACAATATCCCCGCTATGGGTCGCTCCACATTCTGTCTTATTTTCCCAAAGACCTTTCCACTCGGTTTCCCCGCCTCTATCATGGCCTCAAGATGTCTGATGGGTACTGAGTAAAGAACGGCCTCAAACAGGGAACATCCCGCCGACAAAAAAAGGGCAAGGCCCACCGCAATGATTAATTCTATCATCGGTTGTTAAACCTCGTCGCTCGTTTGTTGAATTCCTGTAACTGTTGCGGGGTGTTGATATTCACAAAGGAGTTTAACTCCGGGTCAAACCGTCGAATTTCGTCCTCATCCACATAACGGATTGATACCTCCGAGAAAAATCGGATGGCCTGGTATTGACGGGAATCGATCAGACCTCTGATGGCCGGTAGGCAGCTCTTGCTGTAAAGGGCGTGAAGGGCCTCCATATTCCCTGATATCCTGGGGACGACCCCATCAAAGTCGTCTTTGCATTCCACCATATACCGCAACAGCCCCTTATTCAAGAAAGGCATATCGCAGGCCACAAAGAGGCCCGAGTCCTTCGAGATTACGTTCAACCCGGTAAAGATCCCGCCCAATGGGCCGAGATCTTTTATCATATCCTCGTATACATGAAGCCCAAGATGGGAATATTCGTGGGGGGTGTTGGTGATGATGATCAGTTCCTGACAGACCGATCCCATCACCGAGATGACTCTTTCAATCAACGGGATTCCACTGATCCTGACAAAGGCCTTGGTCTTCCCGTAACGGCTACTCTTACCGCCTGCCAGGATAACACCGGAGACATCATCCATTGTGTTCATGGGGCATAACCAATACGTCCATCGAGTGCGCGGCCTCAGGCCACCTCACCGGGGCCTGCAATTCTCCCCTTTTAGAACCCCACGATCCTGCGGGCATGGCTATAGATGCGGTTTGTGTCTTTTGCCAGGTCCATTAAGGTGATATTATAGAACTTGGCCGCCTCCACGGCCCTTGAGGTGGGCCTGGACATGGCCACAAAAAGAGGAAACCCGGCCCTTGCTGTCTTGATAATCATTTCGAGACTGGCGCGGCCGCTCGAGACGACGACCTTGTCCTCAGGGGAAATCCCCTTGAGGAGCGTTGCGCCGATCACTTTGTCCAGGGCATTATGACGGCCCATATCTTCACAGTGCAGGATCGGATCGCCGTGGGAGTTGGCAAGGACGGCCACATGGGCCCCCCCTGTCCTGCCGTAAAGGGGTTGAAGTCTCTCAAGCCTGAGTGAAAGACCTTTGAGGGCATCCATTGAAAACCTCTGCCTGCTTTTCACCCTGGTGAGTCCCAACTCCAGATAGGAATAATCTTCTTTTCCACAGACACCACAGCTGGAATATGAAACCCGCTTACCCGTGTTTGGCGCAGGGGGAATGCTGCCCCCGGAAATCGTGATTCTGGCCTCTATGGGTTGCTCTCGATCACCGTTTCGGGTCTGAGAGATCACGCACTCCTGAATCTGGGTAATATGGCTTATCAACCCTTCTGTAAAGACAAATCCCACCACCAGCTCCCTGACCATTTGAGGGGTAAACATTATCAGGATATGTCTTTCATTATTGATGATAATTTCCAGAGGAGTTTCGACGATGAGATCGCTCATTTGAGGGGAGATAGTATCTCCCGACTGAGTGAAAGAACGAAAGGTCTTGTAGATCTTATGATTTTTCATGGTCTATCAAAATCACGCGGGAATCCCCTCGCCTCGGGTGTCGGTAGGCGAGATCCCTTATTAATTTTATACAACAATCAAAGATGAACGTCACCCAAAAACCGCAACATCTCAATAAGCAGGGGTAAAGCCCCGGCTGCGGGAAAGAACAGGATCGTAACAGATCAAAAAAAATCGCCATGTGATTGACATCAGCCCATAAGATGATATGGTTAATCAGAAAACTCGTTCAGGCCTGGCTGCCGAGAAAGGAGCATCTTGAGCAAAGACGATTTGATTCAGTTAGAAGGCGTGGTGAACAGGGTTTTGGGTGGCGGCACCATGGAAATTCAATGTGACAACAACATGACCGTAAGGGCGGTGCTCTCTGGACGGATGAAGAAATACCGAATCAAGGTCATGGTTGGAGATAGAGTACAGGTGAGCGTCTCTCCCTATGATACCTCCCACGGTCTGATCACCTACCGTTTTTAGTATTCCCTCCCACAGGGTCAACCGCAGGATGGTTATGATCCTGATGTCCTTGTTCCGGCACCTAGATCTCTGAGTCTGTGGCCGATGGATGGTTTTCTCTAAACCATTCAATCAACTGGCGGGCGATACTGAGGCCGGATGGAAGCAAAGGCAGGTCTTGTGCGGTATACCAGCCGGCATCCAGCAACTCGGCGCCATCCACCCTGGTTTCGCCAGTGGCATATTCGGCCGTAAAGGCCACCATAAGGGAGTTGGGGAAAGGCCAGGGTTGACTGCCAAAGTAGCGGATATTTTTGACCCTTATGCCGGTCTCCTCCAGGATCTCTCTGCGTACGCACTCTTCCAGGGTCTCGCCCGGCTCCACAAAGCCGGCGAGTACACTATAAAAGGGGAGGGGGAAACGGTGCGAGCGCGCCAGAAGAATCGAGTCGCCTTTCAAGACGGCCACAATAATGGCTGGAGACACCCGCGGGTAGTTTACCAGTCCACATTGCGGACAGCTCTTGGCGCGTTCATCCACTTTGTCCTCGGTTGGACAGCCGCACTTCCCACAGTATCGGTGGGTCTGGTGCCACTGGACCATCTGATTCGCACGACCGGCCACCCAGATGAGATTTTCATTGATCAGACCGAACAGGGCTCGCAGGCCCATAAATGCAAAATTCTGAGAACGGACTCTACCATCGGGCCACTGGGCGGCAAAGCAGGATTGTCCGTTTAGGGTGCCGAGGTAGTGTTTCCAGGAGGGGGACTGGTTTAACTGCGCCAGGTCCTCGAACCTCGGAACACCCGGCACATCCTGTCGCATGGTCACGAGAAGCTTCCCCTCGTGGTAGGCAAAACACAGGTCATGGGGCATGGCCGGCGAAGCGTATTTGAATTCCGAAACAAATGTCATAACAAAATTACCGCTTAAGGTTTTGGCGTTGCCCGTGCCACAAGATCTTACACTTTTTCGGCAACGATCCCGGCAACGGCCCTTTGGTCTTCCACAATTCCCTCGTGATAGCGGACACACCGAAAATCTCGAAACATATGGAGGAGTTCATTGTGTTTGAGCAGGTAGTCTGGATTCTTTGGCCTTCCAAACCGGACCTGGTCAATAATAAATGTCTCATATACGACCATGCCGCCGGTGCGAAGCCCCCTTTTTATCTGGGGGATAAGCGAGCGCTGGAGATAGTTAAAGCAAATAATGACGTCGTAGACTCCTGGCTCAATGTGATGGCCGGTTGTGAGATCTGCCACGTGGGTCGTGATATTCACATTGGATACTGTAGCCAGTACCAAGGCATCATTGACCGCCTCCTTTGAGATATCGATCCCCACGACATCAAAACCCCTTGTAGCCAAAAAGACAGCATTACGGCCCCTCCCCATGGCCACATCTAAGGCCTTTCCTCTGGGCAGCAGATCGATGTGGTCCACCAGGAATTGTGACGGCTTCAGCCCCATGTCATGAACTTCAATCACCGTGCTGGACCTGTTACAACCGTGGATGCTATCTTATGTCCCCTTTTGCGTCTATCTTCCTCTAAATGTCGGCTTGCGTTTTTCGAGCCTGGCCTTTACTCCCTGTTTGAAATCCTGCGATGTGAGCAGCATGTTCTGGATCTGCCCTCACAAGCCCTTGACACCCACTCAGGTCTGGAATAATGCCGCTCTGCCCGATCACCCTGCTTGTCTTGAGTAAAGCGGCGAATTTGACAAAGTGTAACATTTTACCTTTTTGAAATCCGGGGGATGGAGGTTCCGAACCCCCATCCCCCTGTCAATGTTCCAATTTTGAAGAAAGCTAAATTGATACGACAAAGGTTTTCGTTAGCTTATGAACCCGGTGTTGTCAAGCCGAAACCGAAGGTTTTGACCGGACCGGGGCCAGATGGGGCTTGATGATTTGAAGGATCTGTGTAAGATCTATGGGCACACGGCCTTCCTTCTGCTCTTTGGGAGGTTGTGTTTTCGTTTGCTTGGGGGCATCGCATTTGAACTATCCACGGAGGTCCATATGATGAAGATTGTCTTTTGTGCCAAATTAAATCGATTGTGGCTTGAAAGGATTGAAGGGCTTCGTCACGAATTTCCTGAAGTCGATTTTATCACCGATGAGGACATAATTGATAGAGAGATAGAAGATGCCGATGGGCTTGTGGCCGGATCGGTTTCGCCAGGGCTTCTCCAGAAGGCCAAAAAGTTAGAGATCATTTTTGTTCCTATGGCGGGCGTGGATGGGTTACCCCTCGATTTTATGGGGGAGCATCATATCAGGATTGCCAATGTCCACGGAAACGCCCCGTATGTTGCAGAGCGATCCATTGCCCTGGCCTTGAGCTTTTACGGAAAAATAATAAATTATCACGATGACCTGAAGGATTTCCGCTGGCACGGCTTCTGGGCACTAAGAGGCGTGGACGATACCTGGGATTCGATTCAGGGAAGAACCTGCGCGGTCATCGGGACAGGAGAGATCGGGAAACATATTGCCAAATATCTCAAGGCATTTGACTGTCGGGTAATCGGATTCAAAAAAAGGCCAGTGACCGAAAGAATTGAATGCTTTGATGAAATCACCCAGGATTTGACAGAGGCCCTGGGCAAAAGCGAACTGGTCTTTGTGACGCTTCCTCTGACCAAAGAGACAAGGGGGATGTTTAGCGCCGAGGTCCTGGCAACCATGAAGGGAAAATTTCTTGTGAATGTGGGAAGGGGAAATGTGGTAGACGAAGAGGGCCTATACCAGGCCCTAAAAAAAGGTATCCTCAAGGGGGCTGCCATTGACGCATGGTACAACTATCCGGAAGGAGGCAAGACCCAGGCCAGCCCATCAAGATACCCAATACATGAACTTCCGAACGCGGTCCTCTCGCCTCACATTGCCGGATTTACTCCCCAGTCTGCCAGGATGAATATAGAGCAATCGATTGAGAACATAAGGTCATATATTCAAACCGGGAAACCGAGGTTCGAGGTCGATCCCGAGTTGATGTACTAAGGACTTGGGCAAATTGGTCCTTCCCTGCGGCGGATCAGGGCAATACCTTCTTCCATTATCCTTTTGGCTCTGGCGTCATTTGGATTGCCTGTGAGTACCAGAATCCGGGCTTTCGGATCAAAGGACTTGATTTTGCTGGATGACTCATAACCATCCATGACCGGCATTTCAATATCCATAAAGACAAGGTCGGGTAATAAGGCCTTGTACTTTTCAAGGCCTTCAGGGCCACTTTTCCGTCATTCGTGCTTTGATACAAAGTATCAATTTGCTTTCCTTCAAAATTGGAACTGAGACAGGGCAATGGAGGTTCGGAATCCCCATTGCCCGGGTTTCAAAGGGCTAAAGCGCTACGAGAAAAAGAGTTTACGAAACAGACCCCCTTTGCTTTCCCAGATGTTCTGGTTCTTTCTTCCTTGACTCACAAGCCGAAACTCAGTATGGTCCGGGCTCTAAAAAGCAAGTCTCTATCCCAATCATATCTCATAACAGAGAATCCTGTTCATCCGGTAAATCCTGTCTAAAATTCCTTTCGGCTATTCCCGGCTGGTGTCCACAAGATCCTCTGGGCGCAGCCGGTAGCGAATGATATTGTCCTCATGCAGGCCGCGAAACTCGTTTCCTATATAAAAGAAGTCT
The DNA here is from genome assembly GCA_964639275.1 of uncultured Desulfobacteraceae bacterium. Taxonomy (GTDB): domain Bacteria; phylum Desulfobacterota; class DSM-4660; order Desulfatiglandales; family Desulfatiglandaceae; genus CAZXCQ01. The sequence continues at coordinate 16,501 of CAZXCQ010000089.1, forward strand.
ATGACTTTTTTTTGGAGGTTTACGAAGCCCCCGGGATCTCGATAGGTACCTTGAACGGCCTTCTCCGTTTCGTCCGTGAGACAAGACGGACACCTGTCAATGACCCTTCATCCCACCGGGACGTTTCTCTTTCCCCTCTTTGGACTGATTTCATGCCACAGTAACCCTTTCAGTGTTTAGCTACTTCCAAAATGCTTCTGCATTAAGTCCCATAAAAATAGGCGGTTAATTCACTTATTTATCTTCTGTCTTGCTTACCTTATTTCTAATTGAAAGAGAGGAGATAGAATATGCGGCTAACAGAAGATTTCCTATGCAAGAGTAATCTGGTTCATCTCCGGGCTGGCTGTGGTTGGCCTCAATGGAAGCTCGCCTTGGCCGCTGGGATTCATCTAAGCCGGATGTCGCTTCTTGAACAGGGCTATCCCCCACGACCAAATGAATTTGACAAGTTGACTAAGTTTTTTGAGGTTGGTGTGGCGGATTTATGGCCGCATCTTGAATTTCAGGCCCGGGGTGTATCCAATGGTCGGCTGGCTAAAGGTTAAGGGGGCGGCACATGGCTGTGGCCTATGCCTTGTGGGCCGCCTTTGCAGCCAGGAAGATCGCGGAGGAAAATGCGACGCTGCCGCGGGGTGGCTACGACATCCGTTTTGCAGAATCGGTGCTGGTGCCAGCTTCCATGATCGGGGTGTCGCCACCATCACCCGAGGAGCGGACCAATGAGCTCGTGAACGATTACCTTGAGGAGTATGTTATTCGCGAGGGGGGACTCGAACCGACAGATCAGGAACAGCTCTTTACCGCTATTCTCAGTGCCAGGATCAGGGTTCCCTGGCGGGAAGAGGGGGAACTCAGATCGGATGGAACGTACAGTAGAGAGGAGTACAATAGTGCAATTATCTTCTTATGGGTCTTTTGTTTTCTGCAAAGCGTGGTACAGCGGGTACAAATGGGGAATTTGATGAATTTTCAATATCTTGTCTGTACCCACATCGATACCGTCTCTGTAGACACCCGGGTTTTTTTGTGGGTATCCCCCGGGAGGTTATAGTTGGTCGATTCCTTTGAGGAGTTGTGGAAGAAGTGGACACCACCTCCGGAGCCAGAACCTGAGCCGATCCCCATGCCGGAGCCGCCGGCCCGGCCCTCGGTCCGGAGTGCCGTGGTCCGGGTGGGCGCCCAGGTCTCGTTGGATCTGGAGGGGATGCCCGAGGCGGTCCTGGCAGATGTGAAGCGACATCTCACCTTTCGTAACCCCCTTTACACGGCCATGGTCCGTGCAGGCCGCTATGATCCCAGGATCACCGAACATCTGACCTGCTGGCATGTGGAGGAAAATACCCTCTTTACGGCCCGGGGGTTTGCCAACCAGCTCATGCGGATCCTCCAGGCCAACCGGGTCCGTGGCGCCTATGTGGACCGCACAAATCAGGTCCCGCCCGTGGAATTGATCTTTAAGGGTGAGCTTGTGGGGTATCAGTGGGATCTGGTCCGGGATATTGGGGACCGGCGTTTTGGAATCATCGTGGGTCCAACAGGGTGCGGGAAAAAAGTGGTGGCTCTATATCTGCTTTCGCGCGCCAGGGTCCCTGCCCTTGTGATCGTGAGGGGAAGGTCGCGCAGCTCTACCAGAGGAAGGAGATAATCGCGCAGTTCCTCCGGGGCTGCAAGCCGGGTCTTGTGGGAGATGGAAAAAGAGAGCTTGACCGCGAGCTTATTGTTGCCATTGATAAGTCTCTCTACCGCCACATAGATCTCCTGGCACCAAAGGTGGGACTTCTCGTGGTGGATCACTGCGACCGGGCACACCTCAATATCTTCTTTAAGATTGTCAGAAAGGTGGCATCTCCTTACATGTTGGGTCTTGCGACCGCGGCCAAACGCGACGACGGCCTGACCGGTCTTATGACCGCGTACCTGGGTCCGGTACTCCATACGGTGCCGGTGGAGCGGGTCTACCAGGGATTTTCAGCCAAACGGCCGCTCCTGATCAAGCGGCCTACCCGGTTTGATTTTGATTACCGTGAGAATTACGGCGAGATGCTGCGTCTTACCCAGGGAAGCCCTCTTGGCCTGACGTTGAAGGCTGCAATAGGCGTTAAAAAACCGAGCCGATAAGGTGAACCCGAAGCGGTTAGGGGTCAGAGGGTGCAGATTCACGGGTAGTACTGATGACTCAGGGCCTGAGAAGCCTGTTAATAGTGTGAAGGATAAAACCCTGACGATCAGGAAGATAAGCCCGGGTGTCCCAATTTCGTCCTTTGGGCATGGGAAGCCGTGGACTAGAAGCGATCGTGACACCACTGAGGAGTCGACTTAGAGTTGTGAAGAAGGAACCAGAAAGCCAAAGCGGGATGTTCGAATCCGGAGATGGATACCGACGGAGACGAGCATGCCACGGGTGCGAAGTACAGGGTGCCATGCGAGTTTACTCATGGAATAAGAAGTTTTTTTGGAAAAATAACATTGACATCAACTCGAATATCAATATCATGAAATCAAAATTTATGGAAAATTTGACAATCTGGGGTATCTACTTAACTCAAGTCGCTACTACATGTAGTAATTTCCACAAGAGTGTTGTGTTAAGGAATCTATCCTATTGATTTGCCATGAATAATGGTAATCCAGGGATCAAAAACCATACAACTCATAAGCCTTAACATATTGAATCTAAGGGCTTTTTAATTTCATAAGGTTTTGTGTCTTATCACTACATTTTGGGGTCACTCGAGTTATGTAAATACCCCAGGTTGATAAATTACAGGCATTTTTAAGGCCACGCGTCGGGTGAGCGACTCAATTTGTTGGAAATGGTCGAGTGATCAGAACAGGGAATTGGTCGAAAACTATGAGTCGATATGAGAGCCAATACGGGAGCAATGCGGAGTCGAATAACTATGTTGTTTTCCCAGGGTTTCCGCCGATCGAAAAGAATGTTAGGCTTATCGGGCCACTGAGGGGTTCATGGTATATAATGGGGGTACAATACGGCGAACAGGCGGGCGATCTTATTAAATGGGTCTTTGATGCGTGGTGGATGACAGCTAAGGACATTATATCAACTTTTGGCAAGCTTCATTTTATTGAAGATTTACACAGATATGAACAATCGATATTTTTCTTGAGCCCGGAACTGCTTGAATTCATGAAAGGAATCTCTCAGGGAGCCTCCCGGGCCTTATCAAAGTCAACGCATGAAAGTCAATGTACACATTTCGAAAAAATTCTCCTGATAAATGTCTGTACTTCACTAATTTGGAACCACCCCCCGTCATATAGACATTCAAATGACGGGTCAGCACGAATTGATAAGATTTGCAATGGAAAAACTGCCTATTTGAATCCAAGGAAACAACTAGAAGGATGTAGCCATTTTGCTATCGTTGGTAATCTTGGAGGGGCAGAAAACGGTAGAACTTTTCATGCCCATAGTCGTGACACAGAATTTTGTCCTTGGAATTACAATGTCTTTTTTGTCGCTATCCCGGATGAGGTGGGGGCTAAGACTTGGTGGACCCTTGCGATGGCTGGCCAGGTGTCTGGTAACATGGCAGGGAACCTATCCGGGGTCAGTATTGGATCCTCGGCAGGCGCAATTCCGCCCTCAGGAGAAAATCCACTAAATGAAAGGGCATTTGGAGTCCCTATAGCTTCCTTTCGAGCCTATGCAGCTGCTTACGCAAATAGTGCTAAAGAGGCAGCAGACTTTTTTATGATTGGCACAAAAAACTATCGGAATAACACTGGTAGGGAAACATTGCTGAGAGATTTTGGAAATAATGAGCTTTTTGTTGATCAGAAGGAATGTATCGTGATCGAAGCTACAGCTTGTCGCTATGGCATCCGAAAGCCTGGGCAAAACAACGAGATAGGGAATTACATGGTTGCAACTAACCATCAATGTTGTACCGAGAGTTATGATGAACACAATATGAAAACTGAGGTTTCTATGACACGCTTTGGTGATGAATTCTCAGAGCCTGTGAGTGGAATACGATTTTGGACACTGATGTGGATGATCAAAAATCATTTTGGGGTTATCAATGAGCAGTTGGTCATGAAAAAATTCATGACTCCACATTTTTTTTACGACAAAGAAGGGGTCAAGCATGATATGTATGATCTGGACCCTCATGGGAAAATCCCCGCACATAATGCTGGTGCCACCGTATGCCGCCATACCCCCGGATATCCCGAGCCTTTCATGGGTGGTTCAAATGACGTCAAACTTTTTTCAATAGATGACAGAAAGGTTTATTGGATACAGGGCAGGCCTTGTGAATGGCAAGGTGAATGGGACCATATTAGTTTGAAGAATCAAATCTAACACCACCATGATCTTTTCGTTGATTGGCAATGTTAAAACGACCCTATACTATTTAATGGCCCTAATATATTAAGGAATAGAAAACCACAAAATTATAAATTAATTGTTATGGCTGTCTAATTATCAATGCATATTAGAAATAACATTTCAAAACCGCGGCAAAATCTTTCGGTAGAGGAAGTTCTGGTGACCAAAGTTCCCGAAAAATTTCATCATTTTAGCTGCAATTTAAGAGGGGTTGCACTGTTCATGGGAATCTGATATCATTTTAGAAAGTGCAATCCAAGGTCGAATTTAATTCCCGTCATGGTGTTAACTCAAAGAACTAACATGGGAATCCAAGTTAGACTTCTAGTAACTACCAAAACATAATAAAAAACACTAAAGAATACTGATCGACACACCTCTGAGGTAATTTAATACTCCAAACAGGTCGGTTTCACGCCGATTTTCAACCCAA
>CAZXCQ010000090.1:0-15412 GCA_964639275.1 uncultured Desulfobacteraceae bacterium
CCCCTATTAGAGGCATGTGGAAGAAAAAAAGACCCCCATGCCACACCTTTCCCCTTGTTTTTTGAGATGTTACCTTTATAGGTTTTTTGACCAAATAAACTGCATAGGCGGGAGCAAAAATGGGTAAGCTGAAAGCAATGATTGATGGTACCGAAGGGAGCTTTTCTAAAGGAGCGACGATCCTTGAGGCCGCTGAGCAGCTGGGCGTGGAGATCCCCACCCTCTGTCACAGCCCCGATATAACCCCCACGGGTAACTGCCGCATCTGTGTCGTTGAGGTGGAGGGGTCGGCAAGACTGGTTGCCTCATGCCACACGCCGATTTCGGCAGGAATGGTCATCAGGACCCGTTCGCCCAAGGTCGTGGCCGCGCGAAAGGCCACCGTTGAATTGCTGATGGCAGGACACACCGGGCCCTGTGTGACCGATGGGTGTGCAAAGGACTGCAAATTGCATCAGATCGCCTCCGATCTGGAGGTCGGTCCTCCCAGATTTCGAGTGAGGAGGCGGCGTTATTACCCTGTGGAAGAAGTCAGCCCCTATGTTCGGCGCGACATGTCGAGGTGCATCCTTTGCAGGAGATGCATAAGGGCGTGCAGTGAAATTGCCAAGAAGGACGTGTTTGGCGTGGCTTATCGTGGTTTTGGTTCCAAGGTTGTGGTCGATTTTGATGAGCCTCTGGACAAAGGAGTCTGCCGGGATTGCGGGGTATGCATTGGATACTGCCCGACAAGCGCATTGGCGAGAGCAGAGAAAGGGGTGGCGGGAAATGAGTGAAAACGGAAGAAAAGCCATTGTGGATGGAAGGGAAGGTGAGAAACTCCTCATCATGCTGCAAGATACCCAGAGACAGTCGGGATATCTGCCCGAAGGGTTTATCGCTAACACGGCACGCTCCCTGGGGCTTTCCATCAGCGAAATCTATGGTGTATCCACCTTTTACTCATTTCTTTCAACCAGGCCACTGGGCAGGAACGTTATTCGTATCTGCAAAAGCCTTCCCTGCTATCTGAAAAATTCAAGCATGATCATAGAGAGCGTCCGGGCCGAAATTGGTATCACACCAGGGGAAACCACTCCTGACAGGAGGTACTCGTTTGAATTGACCAACTGTATAGGCGCCTGCGATAAGGCCCCTGCCATGCTGGTCAATAGCGATGTCCATGGTGATCTCACTCCGGGCAAGATATCGCAGATATTAAAGAGGTATGCGTGAACCACAGACAGTGGAGGACGAGCAGTGCCAGAGAATCGAATTGTCTTAAACAACTGTGAGGCCATTGATCCAAGAGACATATCCACCCATCTGGATAGGGACGGTTTCGAGGCCCTGGCAAAGGCCCGCCACGAGATGACGCCCGATGAGGCCATTGAAGAGATCAAGGCCTCGGGACTGAGGGGCCGGGGGGGGGCCGGCTTTTCTTGCGGGTTGAAGTGGGAGCTGGCAAGAAAGGCCCAGGGGGATGAGAAATTCCTTATCTGCAATGCCGATGAAGGGGAGGTAGGGACGTTCAAGGACAGGTATATCCTTGAAAACGATCCGTTTACACTCATCGAGGGCATGGCTATTGCGGCTCACGCCATTGGTGCAAAAACGGCCTACATCTATCTGCGTGCCGAATACCACTATTTGCTGGACTTGCTGAGAAATGCCATAGACCAGGCGAGCGAAAAAGGGTTTCTCGAGCACGTGGAGATACATATTCGTGAAGGCGCTGGGGCTTACATATGCGGTGAGGAGTCAGCGCTGATGGATTCCATTGAGGGGAAGCGGGGAGAGGCGCGCTTTAGACCCCCGTTTCCCCCGACCCAGGGCCTCTGGGGGAAGCCGACCATCATAAATAATGTGGAAACCCTGATGAATATCCCCCGGATCATCCTGAACGGGGCCGGATGGTACGGTAAAATCGGGACAGAGCAGAGCAAGGGTACCAAGGTCTTCTCGGTCAGTGGAGACGTGGAAAGGCCCGGTATATATGAGATGGTCCTGGGTTGCGAGCTAAGAGAACTGGTCATGGATCTGGCAGGGGCCAAGAACGTGAAGATGGTTCAGGTGGGTGGTGCAGCCGGAAAGGTCATCCCCTGTTCCATGTTAGATATCCCTTTATCTTATGAGACGGTTCTGGGTTCCGGGGCAGTGATTGTCCTTGACGAAGGCAGAGACACGATAGATTTTGTTTACCGCACCATGGAGTTCTTTGCCGAGGAATCCTGCGGAAAATGCACCCCTTGCCGAGAGGGAACCGAGGTCATGGTTGAAATCCTGGAGAGATTGGCAAAGGGTGAAGGTGAGGAGGGAGATATCCGGGCCCTGGAGGATCTCTCTGCCGTCATGATGCTTTCCTCACTGTGCGGTCTGGGGCAGGCGGCCCCTGTTCCAGTTCTGGATACGCTGAAATATTTCAGAGATGATTACGATAACCGGATCTCGCAATCAATATTGTTGAGAGGGCTTAAGGCCGTCAGGATCGGATGATTCCCGCTCAATTTCACCATTGAAGATCTGGTTTTCCGAGACTGCCGAAGATCCTGTCCTGCGGGGATCAGAGACGGCTGGTTTAGAGGAGGTAGAGAGAAGTGAAAGAGGCGACGGGTGAGTATTTGTGTCCTTACTGCTCGACCGCATTTGAATCGATCGAGGATCTAAAGTCCCATGCCATAGACAGACATAAGACGGAGTCAGTCCCGTTACCTGAGGGGTTGATAAGGCTTACGATCAACGGAGAGCCGTACAGCGTCCAGGTGGAGCCTCAATGGACGCTGAACTACCTCATCCACGACAGGCTTGGGTTGACATCGCCCAAGATGTTTTGTGACCGGGGTGCCTGCGGGTCTTGCACCGTGATTATGGATGGGAGGCCGATTCTGTCATGCATGACACTGGCCATAGAGTGCGACGGAAAGAGCATAGAAACCGCCGAGGGGATTGCCCAGGCCAAGCATCCCCTGGTTGAGAGCTACGTAAAGCACCACACAATGCAGTGTGGTTATTGCACGCCCGGCTTCATCACCACATCCAAGGCACTACTGGACAGGAATCCCGACCCCACGGAGGAAGAAATAAGGGAGGCCCTTGCAGGTAACCTGTGCCGGTGTGGAACATATCCTCAGCATCCCAAGGCCGTTCTGGAGGCAGCCCACAAAATCAGAGAAGGGTGATCAAAATGGCATCTGAAAAGTCAGGAGAATACGAAAGGCTACAGGAAGAGGGTCGATATTCCCTTCAGGCGGACATCCCGACAATCACCTTCAGTGAGATTGGAAAGCGGGGCATTCGCCGCCTGGATGGTTATGAGAAGGCAAGCGGAAAGGCAATCTACACACGGGATATGCAGCTTCCGGGCATGCTCTATGGGAGAGTCCTCATGTCTCCCTATGCGCGGGCAAGAATCCTGAGGATGGATACGAGCAAGGTCGAGACGCTTTCAGGTGTCAGATCCATCATCAGATATGATGATCCCGAAGTAAAGGGAAGAGAACTCAATGGGAGTTATTTTGCTCCGGGATGGGTTAGTCGTGAACTAAAGCGCTGGGGTTTGGTGGAAGATGAACTGGAGGGCTGGGGCCTGAAGCCGGTTCGCCCTGTCCTTGGCGATGAGGCATGGTTTGAAGGACAGCCCTTGGGGGTCGCCGTGGTTGCGGACAGCGAAGACATGGCCAACGAGGCACTGAGACTTGTCGATATCGATTGGGAGGAACTGCCATTTGTCCTGGACCAGGAAGAGGCCCTCAAGCCAGAGGCGCCAATCCTCCGCCCTAATGCAGACAATAACCTCCTGGAGGACCCAAGACAATTTCTCGAAGTTGGCGATGTGGAGAAGGGTTTCAAAGAGGCTGACAAAATAATCGAGTTTACGGCCAGGCGAAATGCACACCTGTGGGCAGGGGCAGAAATGGCCAGCGTTCTGGTCAGATGGCGGGGAGACAACCTGGAGATGTGGCTGCGGGAGCAGCAGCCCTACCATGCCAAGATGTTGATCGCTGAATGGATGGATCTGCCGATGAACAGAATCACGGTGCATTCACCCTATATGGGGTGTTCTTTCGGGGAAAGAGGCAATCCTGCCAACAGCCCTTCCAACGGGATCAACATCCTGTCTGCCCTGCTCTCTAATAGGACGGGGAGACCTGTCAAGTTTCTTTATAACAGAGCCGAAACCTTTTTTGGTGAATCGGGTGATGTGATGGTCAGCTATTTCAAGGTCGGGGCCAAAAAGGACGGGACCATCACAGCGGTCCAGATGAAGAATGTTTTTGCTGTGTATATGTGCACGCCCGGTATCGAGCATTTTATTGACAACACCAGGATTCCCAATCTGAGATGTGAGGCCCAAATCGTTGACGTGAGCAAACCGGCAGCGTGGTGGGACAGATGTGAACAACTCCCCAACACCTTCTGTTTTACATTGGTATTTGATCATGTCGCTGCCGAACTGGGGCTGGACCCGACTGAAGTGGCATTGCGGAATGACGGCTATGACAGTCGTGATACGACTCACCTCTCCAAATACAAAAAGGAGTATGGATTTCCGGATCGGGACAGCCTCAAAGAATGTATTGAGGCCGGGAAAAAGGCCATAGGCTGGGATGAAAAATGGCATCCCCCAGGGACAAAGAGGCTCCCAAACGGGAAGATGCACGGGATCGCCTTTACATGGGACCATGCCTGGGATGATGTCCGCGGGACGGGTTCGGCCGCCATCCTGATTGAAAACGATGGGACCGTCAGCATCATAGGACAACAGGCGGACATTGGGGTAAACCCGTGGACGGCCTATTGCCAGATCGTTGCCGATGAATTGGGGATGCGATACGAAGACATCAACATCAAACCGTTTGACCTGGATCAGGGTTTTGCGTTGATGTCACCGGATGGCTCATGCAACCTCTGCTCAAACGGCATCGTCCTGAGGAAGGCCGCCCGAAAGGCCAGACAGATGCTCTTGGAGCTGGCCGCCCAAAAATTTGAAGATGTCAGACCGGATGACCTGGATATTAAGGATCGCATAATCTATGTGAAGGAAGATCCAAAGAGGGCAAAACCCATCAAGGAAGTGGTTGCGAGGGCCATGCCCATGTTTGATTCTGCCGGATACTGGTCAGAGGCCCCTGTTATAGCCTGGGCATGGCACACCCATGGTGTCTGGGGGGAGGCCCTCGAGACCGGACGTCCTCGCATGTGCAGACAGGCCCACTTTATGGAAGTGGAGGTGGATCCCGAGACCGGGGCCGTGGAGGTGACAAAGGCAGTTAATGTAAATGACGTGGGAAAGGCCGTATCTCCCGAGACCGTAGAGGGGCAGATGTACGGCGGCACCTATATGGGTGTGGGTAGATCACTGACGGAGGAAATGATCTGGGATAAAGAGACCGGGGTGCTCCTTAACCGCAGTCTGGTGGACTACAAATATGCGACCATGCTTGACTGCGGACCGATTGATGCCATTTTTTTGGAGACCGGTCTGGGTCACGGGCCCTATGGCAGTGTGGGAGTGGGTGAAGATACCGCCACCATGATGCCCGCACTCCTCGGACCGGCTGTTTATAATGCCATCGGCAAATGGATCGATGATTTCCCTATCACCCCGGACAAGGTCCTCAAGGCCCTGGGGAAGGCATAGGAGGAATAGGATGAAGAAGTTCTCACATGTGAACGCATTGACAATCGATGAGGCCGTTTCGATCCTGAGGCGTTATCGGGGTAAGGCAAATCTCATGGCTGGCGGGACAGATCTGCTTGGCAAGATGAAAGACAGGATACTGCCGACCTATCCCGAGACCCTGATCAATCTAAAGACCATCCCGGGCCTGGGTTTTATCAAGGAAGAGGGGGAAACACTCAAGATCGGTGCCCTCACGAGACTCGAGGATATCGCGATTAACTCGATCGTCAAAGACAGATATATGGCCTTGGCTGAAGCGGCCCACAGGACCGCTTCTCCACACCTGAGGGAGATGGGGACCGTCGGCGGCAACCTTTGCCAGGACATCCGATGCTGGTACTACAGGCATCCAAACAACAGGTTCCCCTGTCTACGCAAGGGGGGCGGGAGGTGTTATGCCATCAAAGGCGACAACCGGTACCATTCAATTTTTGGTGGCAGTGTAGAAGAGGGGTGTTATGCGGTTCATCCGAGCGACACCGCACCCGCCTTGATAGCCCTTGATGCCAAGATAAAGACTTCCGATAGAGTTGTTGATGCGGAGGATTTCTTCCAGGTGGATGTGGCAAAGACAACGGTGCTGGATGATGATGAGATTGTGACCGGGATTCACATACCGAGACCCCCTGCCGATACCAGGACCGCCTTTGTCAAGTTTGCCCTCAGAAATTCAATTGACTTCCCCATAGTCAACTGCGCTGCCAGGATAACCCGTTCCAAAAACAAGGTAACCGCTGCCAGGATCTGTCTCAATGCCGTCTATGTAAAGCCATACCGCGCCTTCAGGGCCGAAGATGCCGTTTTGGGAAAACCCATAGATGAGACCACTGCCGAAGGTGCGGGCAGCGCCGCTGTGTTGGAAGCAAGGCCCTTGTCCTGCAACCGCTACATGGTTCAGATTGCCAGGACCATGGTGAAGAGAGCCATACTGGCCTGTGGATAGATCCCTGGCTGAGACCGGGGTCGTGGACTTATCACAGGTTGAAATGTTTATGAGGATATATGTGAGCGATTTCATGGAGCGCATGAGATATGAGGACCTTTCTTGCGAACAAGAAACCGTAAACCCAAAAGCCGACAGGAGAAGGTGCTATGGACTTAGGAATTAGGGGAAAGATAGCCCTCGTTACCGGTGGAAACCGAGGGATTGGGAAATCCAGCGCCATTGAAATGGCCAAGGAAGGCTGCAATCTGGTAATCGCGGGTAGAAATGAAGCCGATCTGGCAGCCGCTGAGAAAGAAATGAAGGCCTTTGGCGTCAAGACGCTGAGCGTAGCAGCCAACCTGGAAGAAAGAGAAGGCGTCAATAAGGTTGTTTCCAAGGCCTTTGAAGCATTCGGCCGCGTTGACATCCTTTTCAACAATGCCGGCTATTCTCACCCTTGCACCCCCATCAGTGCGACAGACGGGGAGTGGGAGGCCATGCTGAATATCCATCTCATGGCCTGTGTAAGGACTTGCCGATTGATCGTACCCAAGATGCTCGAAAACAGGTGGGGTCGTATCATCAATATGAGTTCCATGTACGGGATTGCCCCAGGGACGGGTGTAACAGACTACAATGCAGCAAAGGCTGCGGTGATAAATTATACCCGGTCCCTTGCTATGGAATATTCCAAAGAAGGTATCTGTGCCAACGCCATTTGTCCCGGGTTGATTCATACCGAGATATGGGACAAATTTGCGGACAACATTGCACCGCAGTTTGGTACCACCAGACAGGGTATTCTGGATTCGGCAGCGGCACAGGCAAGCTCTATCAAGCGTTACGCAAGGCCAGAGGAAGTGGGCAAGGTGGTCGCCTTTTTGGCGTCAGAGTGTGCCAGTTATATCACAGGGTGCGCGGTCCAGGTCGATGGCGGTGCATTGGCAGGAATAGAGATCAATTTCGGGTAAACGGAGGGGAGTGAGGTTGAGGGAGGAGCCCGACGAGGTCTTTGTTGGCGAAATGGAGCCTGAACCCGGTAATCCCCCTGGCTTCGGGACTCTCTGGATGTTTGGGAATTACCTTTGACGAAATATGACCGCACACAACGGGTCGCATGGGATCACTGGTCGTTTGGAAGTGGTTGTTTTCAGCAGGAGGTCGCTCCCAAACTTTATTTTGATAACCATAACCCTAAATCAAGGAGGATGTCATGAGCGCGAAGGTTTTGAGATCGAGTATGGTTTTTACAGTGGTTTTGGCCTTTGTCATTGGTTTCAGCCTCAATTCAGCATTGGCAGAGAAGAAATTTGGCCTGGACGATGTCCCGAAGATAAAGAATAGAAAACCGATCCACGTGGCACTTGAGGCCGGCGGTGGTGCTGACCTGATCATACCATTCCTCAAGAAGTTCGCAGAGAAGACTGGTATCGAGGTTACACATGAATCTCACGTCTTCGCTTCCCTTTATTCCAAGGAGATCGTAGAGCTTCAGGGGAGAACCGGCGCGTACGACCTTGTTGTCACTGAGACTTCGTGGACCAACGAATGGGAAGACTACCTTTACCCGGTTTACGAAATGGCCAAGAAGTTTGATCCCAAAGGCCTGGATGCCTTGAAAAAAGATCTGGAAGGACACGACAAGGGTCTGCTGCGCATGTGTTCTACTGCTGACGGGACGCTTATGGGGATACCCTATTATACCTATACGATGATAACCATTTATCGTCAGGACGTAATAGAGGACCCGACAGAGAAGGCCAACTTCAAGAAGAAGTACGGTTATGAACTGGCTCCTATAAAGACATGGGAGCAGTTACGTGACCAGGCCGAGTTCTTTGCGCGAAAAAAGGGTGAATTGCTCAAGGGCCAACCCCTTAAAGAAGACCTCTATGGGGTCTCCCTGATGGCGGGCAGATTTCCACATGTTCAGGATGAAGTGGGATCGATGCTATGGAGCAAAGAAGGCCACTGGGCCTCGCCGGTCAGAGATGCAAATGGCAAACTAAAAGGTTTCAAGATAACCGATAAGGACAAAAAGCTCCTTGAGTGGTCTTTTGACAACTACAAGAAACTCATGCCCTTTGCCCCTCCCGGGACGGAGAATGCCTTCTGGGATCAGGCCACTGCGTCCTTTGTTGCCGGAAAAACGATTATCGTACCTATCATGTACGCCCCCCTGTGGCCCTGGTCTGCTACGGTAGCCAAGGAGATCCCCGGCGCAAAGGCTGCCTGTACAACGGTCCCTGGTGTCAGGCCCTATACGGGTGCATTTCATTTTGCCCCGAGCCGGGACAGCAAGAACCCTGAGGCCGCTTACTGGTTGATGAGGTATATTACTTCGTATGAGTGCCAGAAGCAGATGGCTGAAACGGGATGGGCCTCCGTACGGACAGACGTGCTTGAAGACCCCCAGTACAAGGAAGCAAAGTGGTACGACAAAACGGGGTGGATACCGCCTGTCCTTGTGACCTGGAAGGAGCAGCTGCCCGATGTCAACAACTATTTGCATTTCAACAGCGCCGCCTTTGGTAAGCTTTATGAGATGATGACCATTATCGGTCATGAAAATGCCATCGGCGAGAGGACGGCCAAAGAGAGCGTGGAAAAGTGGGTTAAGACCTTTAATAAGATACAAAAGAAATTTGGCAAGTTACCGGTTTTCAAGTAAAAACATCAGAAGGGGCCGGCCATGGGGACCAAGATCTCTCGTGTCGGCCCGGACTCCCCGCACTTGCTGGGGGAGCAGACTTCCCTGTTTCGGCCTAGAGGTCCGTATCCCTACCGAAAAGGGGGTGCCAGGTTATTCCAAAGACGTTTTGAGGGGGTTGATCCGTCCATGTCATACACCGTAGATGCGGCTGTTCCCGCAGAGAAAAGGACATTTGGGCAAGTCTTGGGCAGCGAATCATACGTGAAATGGCTCTATTTGATGCCTCTCCTGGCAGTTCTCGCTGCATTTATGCTTTTCCCGACATTCTACTGCCTTTTTATGTCCTTTACAGACTATGTGCTTAAAGGCGCTCCCGAATTCATAGGTCTTGACAATTACAGGGATCTTCTCGAAGACACGACCTTCTGGCAGGCGCTCGGCCGCACGGCCTATGTGCTCGTTGTTTGCATATCTGTTGAATTGATCCTCGGTATGATCTTTGCGCTTTTACTGAACAGGAGTTTTGCAGGACAAAACATCGTGAGAGGTCTCTGTTTTTTGCCTCTCCTCATATCGCCTCTTGCCATGTCCCTGATGTGGAACTACATGCTCCACGTCCAGTTCGGGATCATCAACCAGTTATTTTACTGGGTCGGACTTGGAAGATATGAGTGGTTTTCAAGCAAAGAATATGCACTCTATACCATCATGTTTATTTCAATCTGGCAATGGACTCCCTTTTCCATATTTATTCTCCTGGCAGGCCTCAGGGGCATGCCCAAGGATCAATTTGAAGCGGCAAACGTTGACGGTGCCAGTTCTTTCTTTATCTTTAGAAAATTGACATTACCCATGTTGAAGCCGCTAATAATAATCATTGTCTTGCTTCGGACGATGTGGTTGATAAGGATATTTGACCCGCTTTATGGAACCACACGAGGCGGTATGGAGACAGAGATTCTCGACTGGATGGTCTATCGCATTTCATTCGTGTTTTTTGATATCGGGAGAGGATCGGCTTTGGCCATGTTTTCGCTGTATATGACGATTATTGTGTGTGCCATCCTGTATCGACAGTTGATAAAGGCCATGGATTCCACCACATAGCTTGCAGGCCCGTTGTTAGAAAGACCACACCCCAAACCATTCAGAGCCCCGCGTTTTTGGGAAGTCACAACCGTTTGGACCCTGAGGAGGAAGACAAAGGTGAAACGCGTGCTTTTTTATCTGGTAGTAGTCATCATGATGATCGGGTTTCTTTTTCCCATAGCCTGGGTATATGTCACTTCGTTCAAGCCTCCCCACGATATTTTCAAACCTGAGAAAATTATTTTTGAACCCACACTGTATAACTACAATTATATTGTGAATGTCAGGCCCTCACTCAAGGAATTGTTGAATTCCTTGATCATCAGTGTCGTGAGTACAGCCATTGTGATTTTTGTTTCTGTCCCAGCTGCTTATAGCTTTGCGAGATTCAGGACCGGTGCGGGACATCTCCTCTTCGTGACAATCTCTACAAGGATGTTTCCCGGTGTTGTCGCCGCATTACCGTTCTTTTTTGCTTTTAGGAATTTGGGTCTCCTGGATACGCATCTAGGGCTCATTTTACTGTATGTATACTTCAATATGTCCTTTGCTACCTTTCTGCTATACGGCTTTTTTAAGGAAATTCCTCGGGAACTTGAATATGCGGCCCAGGTGGATGGATATAGCCAATGGGAGGTCCTTCGAAAGGTCGTATTTCCACTGATCAAGCCGGGGGTCGCCATTACAACGGTTTTCTGTCTCATATGGTCATGGAACGAATTCTTTTTTGCCTTTCTCTTTACCAGAAGGGTTGCCAGAACGGTTTCTGTGGGGTTGTCAACATTTTGGGGTTCTGTTGAGATTCAATGGGGACCAATGGCGGCCTTAATGGGTGTTGCGATCCTGCCCACTTTGTTTGCGGCCTGGTTTATGCAACGATATATTATTCGGGGACTGACCTTTGGGGCAGTGAAGGGCTAAGAATGTGTCTCTGTTTTGGTGGCTCTTTTGAAAACACCGGGTACGTGATTTGAGGTGACAGATGATGACATTTGGTGACAGGCTTTTTTGGGGAATAATGGTTTTTATCGGCATCAACCTTTTTTGGCTTGGAGTTCTGGAGGAATATCTACCCATGTGGGTTGGCGCCATTGTGGGGATAATGGGTCTGTTAGGGGTCATAAAATTTGTTCCCAAACCCAGGATCGAAGAAACAGAATAGGGGAGTAAACAGAGCAATGGCAGGGGTGAGACTCGCGGGTGTAACAATGAAGTATGGGAGTTTGGTTGCCCTCGACAACATCAGCTTTGAGTGTCACGAAGGGGAATTTTTTACCCTCTTAGGCCCCTCTGGAGCCGGAAAGACAACCACGCTGGAATTGATAGCAGGGATAAAAAGGCCTGTAAGGGGACAGATTTTTATCGGCGCCCGGATGGTCAATGACCTCTCTCCAGACGAGAGGGATGTCGCAATGGCGTTCGAGAACTATGCACTCTATCCCCACTTCACCGTGTATGAAAATGTCGCTTTTCCCTTACGCTCTCCGAGGAGGAAAGAGCGTCTGACCTCGGGTCAGCAAAGAGAAAGGGTCAACGAGATGACCAGGCTCCTGGGGATTGAGGAATTGCTGGAGAGAAAACCACAACAGCTCAGCGGGGGGCAAAAACAGAGGGTTTCTTTGGCGCGGGCCATGGTACGAAGACCGGAGGTCTTTCTGCTGGATGAACCCATCGCCCACCTGGATGCAAAACTAAAGGTCTCAGCCAGAGCCACGCTAAAGCGACTGGCACATAAACTGGGCACAACCATTCTCTATGTTACCCATGACTTCCGGGAGGCACTGGGGCTTTCGGACCGCGTCTTGGCCATCAGAAGAGGGGTGATCGAACAGATAGGCACACCAGAAGAGATATATGAGTCGCCCGCAAATGACTTTGTGGCCAGGCTCATAGGAGACCCCCCCATCAATCTGGTTGATGTGGAGATCATAAGTGAAAATGAAAAGCTATTTTTCCAGGCGGCTGGGGATTTCCGCTTTCCCTTGAGACAGGGGCTGCCTCCCCAACTGTCGAGGGTGTCTTGGGAAGAAGATGGCAGGCCCATGGTTCGCATAGGTATAAGGCCCCAGCATCTAAGAGTCTCCACCGAGAGAATGTCTGATGCATCATTCCAGCTCCCTGTCTATGTGGTGGTCCGCGAGGCCAATAGCAGTATGATTACGTTCGAACTCACCCACTGTTTCTTCCAGGCGGTGGTGGATAACAGTGTCCACCTTAAGGTTGGAGAAAAGGTGTGGGTGGATATTGACCAGGATAGCTTATTCTTTTTCAAAAAGAGCGTGGAACTTACAAAATAGGACGGATCCCATGAGCATAGTGGAAGCCAGACATGTCTGGAAAATCTATAACGGGGATGTGGTTGCGGTCAGAGATGCCAATTTTCGGTGTGAAAATCAGGAATTCGTTGCAATCCTGGGACCTTCCGGATGCGGAAAGAGTTCCACTCTGCGGATGCTCGCGGGGCTTGAAGATATTACAAAGGGGGAGATGCTATTTGACGGCAAGGTGGTCAATCATTTGAGTTCTCGTGACAGGAATGTGGCCCTGGCCTTTGAGTCCTATGCCCTCTACCCGCCGTTGACGGTGTATGAAAACATCGCATTTCCGTTGCTGGCCAGGGGCATGGACAAAAGGGAAATCAAGAACAAGGTTATGGATATGGCAGACGCCCTTGAGCTGACCGACGTCTTAAAGAGAAAACCAGGCAAATTGAGCGGTGGCCAACAACAGCGAGTCTCCCTTGCCAGGGCCCTCGTGAGGGATCCCTCTGTACTGCTCCTTGACGAGCCCCTCTCGCACATGGATCAAAGGGTTCGAACGGTAATCCGGGCGAGGATCCGGAGAATCCATGACGAACTGTCTACCACAACCATATATGTTACCCATGACCAGGAGGAGGCCGTTGCACTGGCTGACAAGATCATAGTGATGGATATGGGGGTAATTCAGCAGATCGGAACCGCGGACGATCTTTTTAGTCATCCTTTGAATCAGTTCGTCGCAGGTTTTATCGGTGAGCCTGCCATGAATTTTTTAAAGGGAAAAGTGGAGAGTCACAATCGAGTAACTGTTCGTAATGGTGATACATCGGTATGCTGGGCGGTTGCAGCGGATATCTCCTCATCCTTCCTTGACACTGAGATCCTTGTGGGGGTGCGCCCTGAGAATTTCAAGGCCTCAAAAGAGCCCACGGATTCGGGCATCAAGACAAGAGTCGAGGTTGTGGAGTTTCTGGGGGAAGAACGGAATTTGACACTCAGGCTCGGAGATTCCACAATCAAGACAATCGTTCCGGCCAGCTTTTTGGTAAAGGAAGAGGATGTCCTCTGGCTGAATGCCGCCCCCGAAGAAATCCATATTTTTGAGGAAAAAAGCGGAGAGGCCCTCATCAAGGTCAAGAAATAGGAGAACATCTCAAAAACAGACCTAGTGCCATACCGCAAGCCATTCAAACCCTCATGTTTTTGAGAAGTCACGAACTGGGTAAATAAACGGGGGGTACGACATGAGTTTTATCACGGTTAATGATGAACAATGCAATCGGTGTGGGATCTGTGTGGCCGAATGTCCTGAAAGGGTTATTGAAATGACCAGCAAGAAGAGTCTTCCGTCGGTCACGGAATTTGGGAAGGACCTTTGCATTGAGTGTGGTCATTGTGTAGCGGTTTGCCCCGAGGGGGCCTTTAGCCTGGACATAATGGCGGCAGAGCAGTGTCCCCCGACGGAGCCAAAATTGTCTATTACCTTGGAGCAGATGGAACATCATATTCGATCCCGCCGCTCGATCCGGACCTATAAAAAGAAACCCGTGCCCCGTGAGGTCCTCGAGCGTCTCATTGATGCCGCCCGATATGCCCCCACGGCCAAGAATCTTCAGCCTGTCCACTGGCTGGTTATCGAGGATACCCATGAGGTGAAGCGTCTGGGCGCCATGGTGATCGACTGGATGCGTTCCATGCTCAAGGGGGAGAGCGAGGCCCTGTTCACAGAGTTTATGATGAGCCAAATCGTGGGCGACTGGGAAAGGGGGGGCGACTGGATATGCCGGGGGGCGCCCCACATGATCGTGGCTCACGGCCCCACCGACCTCCCCATCCCGGCATCCGAATCGGGCTGCATGATCGCCCTAACAACACTCGAACTCGCCGCGCCCTGTTTTGGTCTCGGGGCCTGCTGGGCCGGATATTTTAACGCGGCCGCAAACAACTATCGGCCCCTGGCCGATGCCCTTGGCCTCCCAGAGAATCACGATCCTCACGGGGCCATGATGATCGGGTACCCTGCCTATGCCTATCAACGGATTCCGATGAGGAAAGAGCCCCGGATCACCTGGCGGTGACTCGATCAATCCATCAAGATGCCACCGTTGATATCCAGTGTCGCGCCGGTAATATGCCTGGCGGCGTCAGAGAGGAGGAAAAGGGCCGGCTTGGCCACATCTTCGGTCGTCGCGATGCGACCCAGGGGGGCCTGTCTGGCCATCTCTTTCTTGACATCCGGGGGCCAGTCCTGAATCATTGCCGTCTCAACAGGACCGGGTGCCAGTGCGTTGACCGTCACCCCAAAGGGGCCCAGTGCCTTGGCAAAGGACTTTGTCAGGCAGATCACTCCGGCCTTTGAGGCAGAATAGTGGGCGCCCACCGCAATCCCGCCGACCTTTCCGGCCAGTGAGGCCATGTTGAGGATTCTCCCCTGTTTCTGGCGCTTCATTATGGGGATGACGGCCTGCGAGCAGAAAAAGACCCCCCGGAGGTTGATGTCGATCATCTCGTCCCAATCTTCTTCAGAGATGTCCTCGATGTCTATCCTTTTGCAGATGCCGGCGCTGTTAAAGAGGATGTCGATTCTTTTGAACTCTTTTTCGGCAAACGCCACGAGCCCATAAATGTCATCTCTCTTTCTGACATCCGTTTTGACGGCACAGGCCTTTGTTTGAAAAGAGGATTCGAGTTCAGCGGCGGTCCTCTGGGCGATCTCCGGATTGACATCGCCAACCACAACTGAGACCCCCTCAGCTGCCAGTCCCCGGGCGACCGCTTTCCCGATCCCCTGACCCCCGCCAGTGACAATGGCCACCTTGTCT
>CAZXCQ010000090.1:15512-21169 GCA_964639275.1 uncultured Desulfobacteraceae bacterium
GGCGACCGCTTTCCCGATCCCCTGACCCCCGCCAGTGACAATGGCCACCTTGTCTTTAAACCTCATGGACCTACCTCCTTGATGCGTTTCATTTGTGGTAACAGTTCAGCTATGTTTGACAGACTAACAGGCCCGCCGTGGCCGCTATGTCCGAAGTCCCAGGTTCGCACTTCGCAATTTATCCTATCAATTGATTTATTCACCGTGAACTATTACCATATTTCTTAGGAAAGCGCCTTCAGCCTTTCCGCCAACACCGAAAGGTCTTCAAAGACCCCATCAGCCCCTTCGCCTTCCAGCTCATCCCGGGAGTTATCTCCCGTTGCAACAGCGAATATGGGGATGCCTGCCGTTTTGGCCATTTGAATATCCAGGACCGAATCGCCCACATAGCAACATTGATCTTTTCGGATGCCAAGACGTCTCAATATCTCCAGGAGGGGATCGGGAGCGGGTTTGGGCCTTTTAATTTCACCCGCAAAAAGGGTCTCCCTAAACAGCCCGGCAAGAGGCCCAGGGAAGACCCTTTCAAAGAAATGTCTTGGGGTATTGGATATCAGTGCGAGGGTGTATCTCCGGGACAACGAAGTCAGAACCCCCTCGACCTCTGGAAAAACAAGATCCCCTATTGCGGCCAATTCAAAATAGTATCTCGTCTTGGCGCTAAAGATCCTCTCCCATTGCTGATCCGGGATATTGCCAAAGTAGAGTTTCCGCTTTTGATCGGGATCATAGGAGATATATTTCCTTATGGTCTCTCGGGAAATGGGAAACCCCGTATCCCTCCCGGCCCACAGGTAGGATGTCTCGTGGGCCTCCACATCATCAATCAATACACCGTTATAATCAAAAATGACCGCTTTGAGCATTCGACTGAAGGTCTTGTCAACAGCGAGATTAGGAACAGATTTTAGAGATCCGGTCAAAACCTTTTTTTAGCGTACCATAGAGATCCTGGTAAATTGGGAACATCTTGTCATAGACTTCTGCGTTCTCTCTAATGGGATCGCTCCTTGTTTCAGCGGTTACCACCTGTGTGGCCTCTTCAACGCTGTCCCAAATTCCGACGCCAGCTGCGGCCACAAGGGCGGCGCCATAGGCCCCCCCTTCAGCGCTGCCGCTTACGGTGATCACCTCTTTGTTAAAGACGTCTGCGTGAATCTGCCGCCACAGGTCACTGAGGGCACCCCCGCCGGAGGTCCGGATCTGTGTAAGCGGGAGTCCCATCTCTGTTATCAACTCGGTCACGTCCCTCAGGCTGAAGATGACACCCTCAAAGACACTCCTCAGGATATGTCTTCTGGTGTGGCGAAGTGTGAGGCCGACAAATGCCCCCTTTGCATCGGGATCGGGATGGGGACACCTCTCTCCGATAAGGTATGGCAGAAAAAACAACCCCTCCGATCCCGGCTCTGCCATGGATGCCTCTCTACTCAAAAGCTTGTAGACATCTTCTCCGGTCCATTTGGCCACCTCGTTTTCCGCCCCACCGAGCATATCTCTCACCCATCTGAGCGACCCCCCTGCTGCCAGGGTGACTCCCATGGTGTGCCACTTGTCGGGCATGTTGTTGCAAAATACCTGGAGCCTTCCATCTGGATTATCGTAACACCGGTCCAGGGCCATGGCAACAATCCCTGCCGTTCCGATCGTTGTGCCCAAAATGCCTGGCTTTACCAGACCGGTGCCGGTGGTCTGCACCACCGAATCCCCTCCTCCCCCGGCAACCGCCATGCCTGCTGGAAGTCCCAGTTCCGAGGCGATGGCCGGAAGAAGTTGCCCGCTCACTTCGGGGGATTCGTAGCAACGGGGCAGCCAGTCCAGAGGGATTTGGAGTCGATCCAGGAGCCCAATGGACCACTCTCTGTTCCGTACATCAAAGAGACCGGTCCCAGAGGCATCAGAGACCTCGGTGGCATACTCCCCTGTCAGACGAAGTCGAATATAGTCCTTGGGGTTCAAGACTGCCTTGAATCTTTCAAAAAGATGCGGTTCGTTTTCGCGGACCCAGAGGATCTTACCGCCGGTGTATCCGGGTAGCATGCGGTTGTTTGTAAGATTGAGTAGGCCGTCAAGCCCCCCTGCCGCATCATGAATCTCCTGACACTGTTTCCCGGTCCTCTGATCGTTCCAGAGGATCGCCGGCCTCAGGACTTCGCTATCCTCATCCAGAGCAACCAATCCATGCATCTGGCCGCTGAGGCCAATGCCTTTGATATCACTGACATGCGAAAAATCCTTCAGGGATTGTCGGACCGTCGATTGAACCGCCTGCCACCAGTGCTCGGGGTCCTGTTCGGACCAGCCCGGCCTTGGGGTAGAAAGGGGATATTCCTCAACTGCCCGTGCCGCTACCCTTCCCTGCCCATCAATGATCAGGGTCTTACACCCGGAGGTCCCTATATCGATACCCATGACATACTGTTGATGCATCTCCCTGTCCCCCTGTCGTTTCTGTCCACTTGAAATCCCATTGCTACGGCTCCCTATATCGAACCCTGACATGCTTCAAAAGAAGGTATTCTTCCAGCCCCTCGTGTCCGTGCTCGTAGCCGATTCCACTCTCCTTCCATCCGCCATAGGGGGCATTCATGATGCCTGCATCCACATTGTTAATGGCCACACTTCCTGCCTCCAGCTCTCTGGAAAGCTTGTTCATTTGATGGAGGTCATTGGTAAATGCATACGCTGCCAGCCCATAGGGCGTGTCATTGGCCAAACCTATCGCCTCATCCAGGGTCTGAAAGGGCATGACCCCCACCACTGGCCCAAAGGTCTCCTGGGTCATTACGAGCATGCCATGATGGGTATCTGCCAGGATTGTGGGCTCGAAGAAGAAGCCCCTCTCAAACTCCACCCCTTCGGGCCTTTTCCCCCCATGGATCAACCGTGCCCCTTTCGACAATGCGTCCTTTACATGGCCCTTGCTCTTTTCAAGTCCCTCCAGGCTCGCCATGGGACCCAAATCACAGCCGGGTCTTTCAATTCCGTTGCCAATGGTGAGACTGGCGGTCTCTTGCGCAAAATGCTCCAGAAATGCCTCATAGACCGCCGCATCAACATAGATGCGATTGATGGCAATACAGATCTGCCCCATGTTCCGAAAAGACCTTCTCACGGCCCCCTTGACGGCACTGGAAAGGTCGCAGTTCCGGCAGACGATGAGCGGGCACTGCCCGCCCAACTCCAGGGAAATCTTTTTGATCGAATCCTTACAGTCTGCCTGGATCTCTTTTCCCACTTCGAGAGAACCGGTAAAGGCGATCTTTTGGGAGATTGGGCTTCTGACCAGTTCACGCCCAACCTTTCCCCCGGATCCCGTGACCACGTTGATAACCCCTGGAGGAAGGCCAGCATCAAAGAGGCACCGCCAGTACTGCAGCGGGGAAAGGGGGGTCAGAGAAGGGGGCTTGGCGACGATCGTGCAACCGGCGGCCAGTGCTGCCGCCGCCTTCCAGCCTGTGAGTTCCACAGGATAATTCCACGGAGATAAGGCAGCCACCACGCCCACGGGTTGCTTGACCACAAGGCTCTGATCGTGTGGATCGGCGTTGGCAATGACCTTTCCGTAGGCCCGCTTCCCTTCTTCTGCATAGTATTGGAGCATCTCAACGGCCTTATTGACCTCTCCAATTGCCTCCATCAGGGGTTTTCCCTGTTCCCGGGTCAGGACCCGGCCCACCGTCTCTTTCCGTTCTTCGAGGACACGGCTTGCCCGCCAGAGATAGGCTGCCCTTTGGTCCGGGGAGAGTCTCGACCACGGGGGGAATGCCCTCTTGGCGGCATCCAGTGCCCTATTTACTTCGTCCAGGGTTGCCGCAGGAACCCTGGCGAACGCCTCTTCTGTGGCAGGATCGATCACTTCAATATAGTCGCCGCTACTCGAGTCGCGCCATTGCCCATTAATCAGGATCTGGTAGGTCTCCATTTTTTCCCTCAGGTCTTTTCCACGCGGCCGGTAACCCAAAGGATCGAAAGTGGCTGAATACCGGTATTGTATGTGACATGATACTCGCCGAAAGGCACGTAGAATGCGTCCCCCTCTTTTATGGAGAATTCATCATCGCCAACCACCATCTTCCCATTACCGGAAAGGATGTAGTAGACCTCTTCCATATCGTCGTGGGCATGGCCCGTGGTCTTGCCGGTGGGATAGACGATCGTATAACCCATCTTGAGATTCCTCGAGGGTGAATCATCGGGATCGATCAAAAAGTAGGTATCTCTCAATGTCTTACCCTGGTGGTCTTTGACCGCATATCTGAGAGAGCGTTCGTCTTGATCCGGTTTCATGTCCTCGATATTTGTCAGATATTTCATTAACCAATCTCCTTATCAAACGATCTGCGTTTTCGACATGCAGCCTAATAACAGGTGGAGCCGCTGGAGTGATCTTCTTAATCGAGGATACCCCAATCTCAGTAACTTTATCCGATGACCGATGTAAAAATGGTCTGCTTGGGGGTGGAAGGTGCCTTACCAGATCAGGTAACCCCCGTCAGCTACCAAAATATGACCTGTGATGTAACTGGCGGCCTGAGACGCCAGGAATACGGCAGCACCCTTTAATTCGGCCGGAGCCCCAATCCTTTTTTGCACATTCAGGGAAGCCCACTGATTGAGGTAATCCTCACCCGCTTCCTGTAACATGGGCGTGGCGACAAATCCAGGTGCTATGGCATTTACGCGTATGTTATGTTTGGCCCATTCATAGGCAAGACATTTGGTTAATGTGTTGACGCCGCCTTTTGCCGCGTTGTAATGGCATTGTTCTTGGGGATGATTGGCAATAAACCCAGATATTGACGAAATATTTATGATGCTTCCCTTTTTCTGCCTGATCATTTCACCCCCCGCAAACCTGCAACAAAGGAAAACACCGGTCAAATTGATACCGATTACCCGGTTCCATTCCTCCGGAGACATCTCCTCTGCCCGAACCCAACCCGACACCCCTGCGTTATTGACAAGGATATCGATCTTCCCGAACTTTTCCTTAATAATTTTCACCATCCCTTCAACATCCGAGGGATTGCTCACGTCCACCTTGAGGGCAAGCGATTTTCTACCCAGATCTCTGATATCTTCGGCAGTTTTTTCTGCTATCTCCAGATGTCTTTGAAGAACGACAACATCTGCCCCGGCTTCGGCCAGCGCCAGGGCCAGTTCTCGGCCAAGTCCCTGACCCCCTCCCGTTACAATGGCGGTCTCCCCTTTCAAACTAAACGTAAAAAGTACCTCCATCTTCTGCCTCCTTTCAAGAACCTTTCAATCTAGAGGTCCAATGCTTAAGAGTTGCCGATTTAAGCCATTATTTTCCAGCTAATTTGAGGAAGCACATCCAATGAATGAGGTATTCGATAAGGGATTGTTTCTCTGAAGGTTTGGGCAATACACTGAGTTATGGCCTTTTTTTGGATGCCTTCAAGAACAGTGGCCTTCCTTATCATCTGCTGATTTGATCGGTGATCAGGGTAACCGTAAACAAAACAAAAGAAATAGGCCGAAAAGTAAATTGAGTGTAGATATTAAAATAATGATCTAGAAGTAGCGATATCAAATCCATGCATTTTCTTCCTGGTGAATTGAATCCAGGCAGTTGCTCCCATTTCAATATCGTAGTCAATCGACGTAATAACCTTCATACGATGCCCCTC
>CAZXCQ010000091.1:0-21119 GCA_964639275.1 uncultured Desulfobacteraceae bacterium
TGAGTGGAAAGCCGATGTTTTTATATTGAATTGTCTCCTTGGCTATATTCCAATACGACCGGATGCCCGGTCCGATTTTGTGACATAGAAATCGGAAAGCCCCTGTGCAGGATCAGGATTGTCAGAAATATGACGCCAGTCCCGGTACATCATTCAACAACAAGATACCTAAAATGTTACCAAAATTCAAGTTTCGCATCAATTTGGCTTTCTTCAAGATTGGCCCCCGGACAGCGGAGTGACGGCACATGATTGCTTTAAGACCGAAAAATGGAATCCCCTTTCGCACTGCTCTGTTTCCAAGATCAAAAACTCATCGGTTGGATTAGCCTTGTTGGGCCTATTATCGTCGGCTTGGTTTTTTTGCAAACACATAAGCCCTTCGACTTTCATACTCCACTCCGGGATACGGTTCTCTCTCGATGATCTCAATTTCAGTAAATCCCATCTTTTCGAGACAAGTGGAAATAAAATCTGTAGTGAAAAACATGAAGTCAATATCGACGTCCTTACCGAGAAACTCGTCTAAATGGATTGTCTCTTCACCAATGTGGTATGTGAGAAGAAATACTCCCGCCGGCTGTAATACACGAAATACTTCACGGAATGCTGTCTCAACTTGTTCTTGTGTGAAGTGAACTATAGCGTAGAAAGCGACAACACCGGCTATTGAGTTGTCGTCGAAAGTGAGGTCAAGAATATTTCCTTTTCTGAAGATTATTTCCGGATGAATTGCTCTTGCCTGTTCTAGTATTTTTTCAGACAGATCAAGCCCGGAAATTTCAATGCCAAGATCTTTCAAGAATTTTGTGGTTTGACCAGGACCACAACCGAAATCCCAGACCGGCGTTCTGTCCCGGATCTCTTGCGTGAATCTGCGGAGTATTTCATGATCCTTCGGTTTTTTTTCGTGTTCACCAGTAAACCTATCCGAATATTCCTTTGCTACAGTATCGTACGTCCTCTCTATTTCATATAGTTTCTGTCCCATTATCATAGCCCTGACGTTGAAATGACGGGTCGACGCAGGCTGGTGAAGCCAGCCGGAGGAGATTCCCTCGATGGAAGGGTAGGGGCTTAGAACTCAATGACCATACCATCATGGGCCGTTTCGTATGGCAGCGCTCCTTGGCGAGCAAGCATGTCATCGCTCATATGCGTAAGCACAAGCCGCTTCGGTCGAATGAGCGGCGGTTTCTTCATCAGACTGCCCAGATCAAGGTGAAACTTGACCGTCTTATCGTAAAAGTAGGCCTCTGCAATGAATAGGTCTGCTCCTAGTCCGGCAGGTATTAGCTCATCAGTCCATGCCGTATCGCCCGTGTATGCAATCGTCCGCCCTTCCGCCTCTAGCCGGTAGGCAAAGAATGGGCCACCGGGATTGCCATGGATGGCCTGGAAAGGCCTGACGACAACACCGGCAAGCTCCTGTGTTTCCGACGCACGAAGTTCTACGAGCGACAACTCGAACTTCGGCCTTGTAAACGATGAGCCCGGGAAAGCAGTCTCAAGCACTCGTTCGTACCAGGTTGTCAAACCTGAAGGACCAGCGATGCCGAGCGGTTGCGCTCGCTTGGAAAAGAACTGAGCGTCGAGCATGAAGAACGGAATGCCGCCGAAGTGGTCAGCGTGGTAGTGAGTGACAAAGATAGCTTGAATATCATTCATGCGCACCCGCCCGGTCTTCAGCCCGATCAACGACGACGCACCGCAGTCTATCAAGAAGTTGACCTTTGCTCCGCAAACGTGAAAGCAGGTGTTCAGACGGCCACCACTGCCAAACGCGTCGCCGCTGCCGATGAATGTGAAGTGCATTCGAATAGGTCCTCCAACGATGAAGTCAGCGGTGAACTTTGCGGGTGCGAAAGCTATCGATTTCCGATTCTGTGTATCCGACTCTTTGACCATACCATTTAATGATCTCTTCTGTCATCCTATCTGCTCTTTTCGAATATGCACGCTAACGGTAAACTATGCGGCACAAGTTTTTGCGTCAACACCAGTGATTGGTGTATGCCCCCGCATACGGGATCCTTGACCGGCAAGTCGAAGATCCCGACCTGGTCACAGGGGGCGGGACCGCGAAGATGTTTTGGCCGGGGGAGAAAAACCCTCGGCTACCCGATTGGCCTTTGATCAAGGATTGGTCACTACATGTCAATGCCATCTACGAATACTGGATCTTTATTGAGCATGAAATTCCCTTTAAACGGTTTTATGTAAAGATTAATATTAGTGGAAATCCTAATAAATCTCTTCAAACTTTTCAGCATTGTATGATTTCGTTCACAAATACAAAAATTTGTTTGATATCCCTCTTAAAGGCATAATTAGTCGGAGTAAACCCCCGGCTTTGCCGGGGAGACACCCAGAGTTTGACAATTCCGGGATTATGTGTGGCCTAATGTTTCATTATCGCTCAGATTTGATTGATGGTCACAGCCTTTTGTCGTCGAAAGTGTAATCATGAGAAGTGTTGAACATGGGAATGCTAGAGCCATATGACATCCACGGTTCAAAAAGATATCAATACGTGTGAATTCCCGAATAGTTGAAACTCAAGTCATATACAAAATCCAAGACCTGCAAGGAGTCAGCCGCCTTGGGCGGCTACCGGTTTTGAGCCGCCCTTTGAGGGCGTAACCGTCAAGCCTCCGGCTCTGCCGGAGGTACTTGACTAAATTGTGTATGACCTACATCATGGCAAGCATCACTAAAAAGATGATCCGCGGCAAGCCCTACTACTACGCCCGAGAGTGCAAACGGATAAACGGAAAACCCAAAATCGTCTGGCAGCAGTATTTGGGACGTCCCGAGGACATCATCCAGACAATGACACAGCCATCCCAACCCATCGAAACACGGCCCAAACCCAAAGAGGCCGTTATCGTTGAGTTTGGTGCCGTGGCGGTCCTGTATGACCTGGCCAAGAGGCTTCGGCTCACCGAGCATATTGATCGACACGCACCCAAACAGGGATCGGGCGCCACCGTGGGCGACTACCTTCTGCTCGCCATTGTCAACCGTTGTGTCGCGCCCTGCAGCAAAGCAGGCATCGCCAAATGGCTCCAGGGCACGGTCCTGCGCCGGCTCATCGATATGGATAGCGGGCAGCTGTCGAGCCAGCGGTTTTGGGAAAACATGGACCGCATTTCCCCTCAGGCCATTGAATCGATCGAAAAAGATATCACTGTTCAGATGGTACGTGACTTCGATATCGATCTCAAACGGGTGCTGTTTGACGGCACCAACTTTTTCACCTTCATTGACTCTTTCAATGAACGCTCCACCATTGCCCAACGGGGCAAAAGCAAAGAGGGGTGTAGGGCCCTGCGGATTATTGGGTTGGCCTTGATGGCATCGAGGAAAGTCCCTATCACTTTATCGGCTCTCTGGTTCCAACCCAGCATCTGGAGCTGCTGGCGATTCCGCTCAAGAAGTTTCAGTCTCTTGATGGCAAGGGGTTGCCCGGAGTCCAGGTTTACCGTTGCCAGCAGGAGGTGTTTAAATCGATGCGCACTGTTGTGGTCACTTACAACGAGAACCTGTTCGTTGCCCAATCCAGAACCCTGCTCCGGGAGATCGCCAAACGACAAGGACTTCTTCGCAATCTCCAACATCAGCTTCGCCGACACCGGGAAGGTAAAGTTCGTGGAGGCAGTCGGCCCACGCTCGAAGGTGTTTCCAAGAAAGTCAAGGGCTGGCTCAAGGCCCGACACATGAAGGAGTTGTTTGAAGTTCACATTACCGATGTCGAAGGGCTGCCCACCTTGAGCTACCGATTCGATAACCGGGCGTGGACGCGGTTGCAAAAGACTCTGCTCGACAAAACGATCCTCTTTACAGATAACGAGCAGTGGACTGATGTAGAGATCATCCGTGGCTACCGCAGTCAACACCATGTGGAGACCGCCTTTCGCCGTATGAAGGACTGTCATCATATTGCCTTACGCCCCCAGTACCACTGGACCGTTCAGAAGGTAGAAGTACATGTATTGTGCTGTGTTCTCGCCTTGATGCTTTGCAGTCTGCTCCGTCGGGAGCTGCACCGCAAAGGAATCGATCGTTTCATTGCAGATATCATCAATGAACTTGCCACGATCCGTGAGGTGGGCTTCATATATCCGCCGCAAAATAAGCAACAAAAGCCCATTATCCAAATGGCCCTTTCCCAGATGTCCGACCACCAGCGTAGTCTTTACGAAGCGCTCAACCTACAACAGTACTGTCAACATTCAATGTAGGTCATACAAAAATGGTAAAAATATTACCACAAAATCAAGTACTTGCTAAAAAATGGCGGTAAACTCGGGATAGATGGGTCGAAATACCCAGTTAGGGGATTCAAGGCCCAGACGAGATCCGGGTCAGACAAGAAATGGGGCAGAGCCAAAAAAGGCAGCGCAAAAAGAGGCCCTGCCTTGGACAAGGGGGATTAAGGAGCTAACGGCTTTCCCATTTTTCAGATCAACCGGTTTTGTCAAGGTGCAAAGACGAGAGCGAGATCATCTCCCATCCCTTTTGTTGAATTATCGGTAAGAAACAGGGTTTTCTTGAGCATTATTTCAAAAGGGGGTCGATTATTTGTTGTCTCGCGCGTCTGTCTATTTTCGCCCTGTCTCAGTCTGCTTCTTTCTGTAGCTTCGGCCAAAGGGGATGCCCAGCTTCTGCATCGTGTGCTGGAGGGTCCTGGGATGCACCCCCAGGAGTCTTGCGCGGCCCCCTATTCGTGACCAAAGAGCTCACTGTCCATCAGGCTGTGGGTGTTATTTGCGTTGCCGGACCGCTTCGTCGCGGAGAGTAGATGACTCGCGCATCATGCCTTGCTTCATCGACTGTGTGGATCTCCAGTTTCTCCAGTACCTTGTTTACCCATGTTCGCCCGGAGCCTTGACCAAACGACTCGGTTTCCCCTATACTGCTCCAGCAGAAGGGGCCTTTCTGGGCTACCCGCAGTCCGAGTAGCATCTGATCAGGCGTTGGCAAGGGAGCCAGACACGGCCAGGCCGTTTGGTTTACTTAGCGTAGAACCATGATCGTCGGTGATTCATTACAAAATCAGGCCAAAAAGAGACCGGATAAGGTGGCGGTTATCTGTAACGAGGTAAAGCTCAGCTTCTCCGAACTCAATTCCCAGGCCAACAGGTTTGCCAATTGGCTGCTGTCCAAAGGGTTACAAAAGGGTGATCGTGCGGTTGTCCTGCTTCCCAACTGCGCTGAGTTTGCGGTGGTCTATTTTGGCCTCATGAAGGCAGGTGCCATTGCCGTTATCCTCGACTTTCGGCTCAGCCCCCGGGAGATGGCCCCCCTGTTCGAGGAGACTGAGGCAAAGGTCCTGATCACCCATTCCAAGCAGAAGACATTTGGGTCAAGGATGCTCCGTGAGGGAAATGAACATCCACGGCATGTGATCCTGGTGGGAGAGGAAAAGGCAGAGGAAAGCGGTATCTATCCTTATGGGGAGATCCTTGAAAAGGCGGGTGGAGGAGACCCCAATATCGGTATAGCCGAGGAAGATGAGGCCCTTTACCTTTACACATCGGGTACCACAGGAAGGCCAAAAGGTGTGGTCCTTACCTATGACCACCTCACCTATTTTCCGGAGACCATGAACGCCTTTCTGCCCCTAAGCTCTCAAGACGTGGAGGGCTGTGTGCTTCCCATGTCTCATATCTCCGGGCCAATCGTCTTGAATCTCATGGCCGATGTGGGCCTAACCGTCGTGATCATTGATGAGATCAGACCAAAAAAGATACTTGAAGAGATCCAGAGACACGGGATCACCTTCTTTCACGCGGTGCCCCCGATTTTTCAGATGATTCTCAACCTCCCAAGCCGTGACCGCTACGACCTGAGCAGCCTCCGATTCGTGGCCATGATGGGAACGGTGGTATCAGAGGAGCTGATGGATGAGTGGGTAAAGGAATACCCGCATACGTTTGCACTGCAAGGGTACGGGGCAACCGAGACATCTCCCATGCTTACCCTC
Organism: uncultured Desulfobacteraceae bacterium; assembly: GCA_964639275.1. GTDB lineage: Bacteria > Desulfobacterota > DSM-4660 > Desulfatiglandales > Desulfatiglandaceae > CAZXCQ01. The sequence continues at coordinate 5,990 of CAZXCQ010000091.1, forward strand.
ACGCCTTATGAAGACGCGCCCAAAAAGATGGCCAGTGTCGGCTTACCCGTGCCCGGGGCTGAAATAAGGATCATAGACAAGGAACAAAAGCAATTGGCCCCGGGCGAAGTGGGAGAGGTAATTGCCCGTGGCCCGCAGATCATGAAGGGATACTTCCAGAATCCCAGGGCGACAGCCCAGAAAATAAGAGACGACTGGTATTACACCGGCGATCTGGGAAGATTCGATGGGGAGGGGTATCTCTCTATCCTTGGACGGGCCGACGATATGATCATCAGCGGCGGGATGAATATCTATCCCTCAGAGGTCGAAAACGTCCTGATCGGCCATCCCAAGGTGGCCGAGGCGGCGGTGGTGGGGATACCCGATCGGGAGAGGGGTGAGGCCCTCAAGGCCACAGTGGTTCCCAAGGTGGGGGAAGAAATCTCCAAGAGAGAACTCCTGAAGTTTTGCAGGGAGCGATTGGCCACCTTTAAGATCCCAAGAATAGTAGAATTCCGCGACAGTCTCCCCCGGTCGCGTACCGGGAAGGTGGCCAAACGGGAGTTGAAGGTTTCAGAGGGGAATATCAAGGTATACTGGGACTTTCTGAGCGAACACAAGAAGCTCCTGGGGCCGATGATTTTACTCGGCCTGTGGTTCGTGGTCACGGTTACCCAAATGGTGGACCCCTTTTTTCTTCCTTCTCCCATAAGGGTGGGAAGACAGCTCGCAGAACTGCTCAGCACGGGGTCAACTTACGCGCATCTCTTTAGCACCTTTTATCGCATGATGGCGGGGTATTTCCTGGCTGTGGCCATCGGGATACCGTTGGGAATAGTCCTTGGCTACTGGGAGAAGATATACGAGTCGGTGGAGTTTATCATTGATTTCTTTCGCTCCTTCCCGGCCACCGCCATGTTCCCGCTCTTTATGCTGGCATTCGGGATTGGAGACGGGGCAAAGATCGCGCTTGTTGTCTTTGGGTGTTCTCTGCTCATCCTGGTCAATACCACCTACGGGGTCCATTCGTGCAGTCGGACCCGCAGAATGGTGGCCGAGACCATGAAGGCCTCAGAGGGCTATATCATGGCCAAGGTGGTGCTCCCCGAGGCCCTTCCACAGATATCTGCCGGTCTGCGTCTGGCCCTGTCATTGAGTCTCATCATCATTGTTGTGCTCGAGATGTTCATCGGTACAAAAAAAGGTCTGGGGTATCTGATCTATAACGCCCATATGACCTACCAGATTCCCGATATGTATGCCTTTATTGTCATGGCTGGCCTAATCGGCTATTTCATCAACCAGGGGTATGTGAAACTGGAAAGCAAGGTGATCCATTGGGCGGGGAGATGAGCCCGCCCCGATGGGGATCAGATAGTTGTACGGCCAATGAGAAGACCGAAAAGAAAGGAGAGCTAAGACCCATGAAGAAGATTCGTTTTATCATTACCATTGCGCTTTTTCTCATATACCTTCCGGCCGGGGCTGATGCAGGAAAGGATGTGGTAAAGGTGGGTTATCTGCCCATTGTAATGAGCCTGCCCACCTTTGTGGCAGAGGAGCAGGGGTTCTTTAAAGAGCAAGGGCTGGCGGTGGAGCTCCAAAGATTTCAGTCCGGAACGACCATTATCGACGCCCTGGTCACCGGCAGGATCGACGCAGACTGCGGCAGTGCGATCACAGGGCATTGGTTTGCCGAACAGAATGTTCCGGGTCGGTTCAAGATATTTCTGGTATACGGAACCGATTCCTTGACGGATAATACCTTTGTGGTGGTTGTGCGAAAGGACTCACCCATAAAAGACCTCAAGGATCTCAAAGGAAAGAAGGTAGCCCACTTCCCCGGAGCTACCAGCCTGGCCCTTGCGAGGGCGATCATGCATACGCAGATGGATCCCGGGGAAATCATGTTTATGGAGGTCTCCCCATCCAGTCTGATCCCTGCCTTGGCGGCCGGGCAGATCGATGCATTCTTTGCCATCGAGCCTTTCGGGATGTTGGCTGTTTCCAAAGGTATGGGAAGATATCTCAGAAAGAGCCCCATGATGCTGTTGAATCTGAAGAGGGGCATGCCGGGCGGTGCCTTTTCCTTCTCATCCAAGTTCTTGGAGAGACACCCGGAACAGGCGAAAAAGATCAAGACCGCCATAGAGAAAGCGGTGGCCTATATCAACACTGACCAGGAGGGGGCAAGGAGGTGTCTTGCAAAATACACCCATCTTCCGCCACCTGTGGCCATGAAGATACCCTTTGAGAGATGGATCATGGTGAAAGATGTGGACCGTGGTGCGGCCCAGGTCTATTTTGATCTCCTTTTCAAAGAGGAAGCATACAAAAAGAGGATCGATACCACCAAGCTCTACACAGATTGATATGGGCCAGGAAAGACCTTACCTTTATGTCCGTGGCGTAAGCAAACATTACGACACTGCGCCTGATCCTCGCCTGGGCAGCGGGGGTCTTCGGGTGCTCGACAACATATCCTTTACCGCTCGCAAGGGTGAATTTGTCACCATCGTGGGCCCCAACGGATGCGGAAAGACAACCTTTTTCCGCATGATGGCCGGGCTCGAGGAGATGGACTATGGCAGGATCCTTATCGGCGGAAAGCGGATTCAAGAGTCGAAAATCGGATATGTGTTTCAAAACTACCGGGAGTCCCTATTCCCCTGGCGCACCTGTTTGGGAAATCTGATGGTCCCTCTGGAGCTAAACGGAGTCCCCCGACAGGAGAGAAAGAAGAAGGTGGAGGAATTCCTCTGGCGTCTTGACATGAGTGTCCGGGAAGATGCATATCCCTATGAGCTGAGTGGCGGACAACAACAGATGCTGGGTATCCTGAGGGGGCTTATCTATGAGCCCGATATCCTCCTGCTGGACGAACCATTTAGTTCGCTCGACTTCCAGACCACCCTCTATATGCACAACAAAATCATGGAGGTGTGGGAAAAGACCGGGGTGACGATCCTCTTTATATCTCATAACATCCATGAGGCCGTGTATCTGGCCGACAAGGTGGTGGTCTTCAGTAAGAGACCCGCCCGGGCGGTGGAGGTGGTTGAAACCAACCTCCCTCGCCCTCGCACCTATGAGATGACGGAAACCGACCAGTTCTTTGAAGTGAGAAACAGGGTCATGGAGCTTTTTCGGGAGGAGATCATGGATAGCTTTCTGTTTATGGAGTTAAGCGGGTTCTGAACCGTTTATCAAAACCCACAAAAGACCCCCATGCCACACCTTTCCCCCTGTTTTTTGAGATGTTACGTTTTGGCTACAGATCTTCCCGCCAGCGTCGATGGATGCCCCACCACTGTTCGGGATGGTTGCGAATGACGCCGGAGAGCCAGTCGGCCATTTTTTGGAGCAGTTCTCTGGTTATGGGAGACGTTTCATCCTCGGCCTCACGCGGGACATCAATGGGCGGGTAGTATGTCACCCGGTGATGGAAGCCATCCGGTTCAAGCAAGACCTGACCGGGCACAATGGGCACGCCTGTCCGTGCCGCAAGCCTGACGACCGTACTGAACATGGGTGTCTTGCGGCCAAGGAGCTCGACCTCCAGACCCCCTCTGCCCGCAGGATGCATGTCGAATGTGATCATCACCCCGCCGCCCTGGCGCAATACCTTTAAGGTCCCTTTTATGACGGTTGCGGGTGGCCGGTCAGGGATCGTCGTATAACCGATCCTGCGCTTGGCGTCATCGAAGGCCTCTTTTAACCGCTCATCGTGGGGGTCACGCGCAATGGGCGCAAAGGGAACGCCACGCTCAACAAAGGGGATTCCGAGCCAGGGAAATGTCCCCACATGCCCCGTAGCAACGATGCAACCCTTGCCGTTGGAAAGGATATCCTCCAGCACGCCGTTTTGTTCCAATCTGATGTGACCGGGGAGCATTTGGGTGTGATAGGCGTGATAAAAGACATCAACAAAACTCCGGCAGATGTTACGCACAATTTCCTCTGCCGTTTTTACGATGTCTCCCCGGCTAGATCCAGGGAGCGCGATACGAAGGTTTGAAAAGAGCAGATTCCTGCGGGACCGAACAAGCAACAAACCCAGACGTCCCAGGAATTCGGCCCTGCGCTGCAGGATGGTAATGTCGGTACCCTTTTTGAAGGATGCCAATGTCCTGTCGATGAGGAGCCATCCCATTTCCTTCCCAAGATACTTGAAGAAATTGCCTTGCATTTTCTCCCCTGACGCCCTCGTTTCTTACTCTAGCCTGCTCCTTGCTCCGTCAAACTTCCTGGCGATGAGATTTTCAAACTCCTTTCCAAAAAAGCGGCGGTTGCCCTGCAGATACCACTTGACGGTCTCCCAATACTCCTCCAGTTCCTGTTCATCATGGATGGTTTCGATGACGTCCACAATCTCGGAGAGCTTTTCTCGCTTTAGGCCATCTTTCCTCAATTCATAAAGGTCATTGAGTCTATATTTCTGGTCGTCTGAGAAGCCGATATCCCAGGACCGTTCAAGGAGGTCGTTTACCAGGTTGTGGAGTTCCCTAAAATCGTTGATCAGGTCCATCTTTTTCCTTGTCTCTTCCAAGATCATATCGGTAATCTCTGTAAGTCTTCTTTCAAATACCCTCTCAAGTGAAAGTTCGTAGTCCTCCGTGTAAAAGGGGTGTTTCCTCAGGGATCGCAGACTGTAATGAAAATAATTTTTTAGTTGCTCGAGGTTGTCGATGGCGTTCATATAGGAGATCTTCTGGGAGATATTGATACGGTCCCGGAAATCGATCGACAGGAGGTTAGGAAATACCTCTTTTCTTAGGATAACGCCGGTTTTTGCCTTGAATAGGTTGTTTAGCTGGTGTTTGTCACGCCAGAGCTTTTCTATCGATAACTTGTTCAGGAAATCGTTGACCGCCTCATATCGCTTTTCGATCTCCTGACTCAGACCGAGGAAGTCCAGTGAGAATGTCGTGCCATCGGTTCTTGATTTTCTGACTCCCATCAGCCCTATCAAAAGGAGTTTAAGCTGGTTTTCATAGCCCAGGTAGTCGCTTACCTTCTCATATCCAAAGATGCGAATCTTGTCTCCGACAAGCAGATCTAGGACAAAATGCCTGATGTCTTCCGGGTGGTTTTGGATGGTGTTGTAGATACGAAATGCCTCAAAGACCTCTTTTTCAAAGGTCGGGTATCCGATACTGGCAAATTTCCGTTTTTTATAAATGAATTTGAGGGGAATCTTCAGAATCAGGTTGGCAAGGTCGACGAATTCCACATATCTTATCCCACGCAATCGGAAAAGCCGCTCCATTGCGAAGATCATCTTGCCTGCCCTGACGCACTCAGATCTCTCGGGTCGCTCCCACTGCTCGGAATTTGCAAAACGGGCCAGCATGAACCCTTCGGGGACTCCGTTCCCTTGACAGGCCTCCAGGGCATAAAAGAGGTTACCCCTCTGGGCAAACATCTCATCCAGTTGCTCCTCATGGGTGGTTTCACCGTCAATAATCCGGTGGCATATGTCTCTGATCACAAAGAGGCGGCTTGCCAGGTCCTCGAGCATCAGATCTTCCCTTATGGAGGACAACATGATGAGGGAGATCACAAAAAAGGCCTCGAACAGGTCTTTCCTTTTGACCTCCAAAACCTCTCTTATTGCAGAGAAAGAGAATTCCCCCCGGATGATGTGGTGGAGGAGACTATGGTGCTTGACCAGGAAAATCAAATAGGCCTTTCCTCTCTGATCAAGATGGTGTCTCTTGGCAATTTCTTCCTTTTCGAGGATCACGGCACCGGCCTGGGAGAGATCCGTTGGACTGATTTCGTCTTTGTGTTTTTCGATGAGTGCTGGCACCCTTCCGACGTCCTGAAATATGAATGATCTGGTAAGGGCATCAAACAGGGCCTTGTTGTCTCTGAGTCGCTCGATAATCTCTTCCAAGGTCCCTATCTGGGATTCACTCACCCCAACAATGCCCGTGGCCATCGGCCCGAACTCCTTTTGGGCCAGCCGGTGTAAGAACTCTTTATCCTGAAACCTCTCCCTATCATGGGTAACCAGGGCCTGAAATTTCCTTGTGGCAGTAATGATGTAATGGGTGACAGGGGATGTCAGATATCGATGTGAGGAGAGATCCAGTGTTTCAAGGGAGGTGAATTCAGGCAGGACAAAACCCAAAAAAGAGGGCGTATGGCGATAGAGCCGGTCAATATCGGTGTGGACCGAATCAGGTTGGAAAATCGCTCCCACAAAACTGGCCCTCAGATGCTCCCTCAGTTCTTGTGTCTTCTGAAACCACCTGCTCTGTCTCGCCGGTATCTTCAGTTTTGAATTCCTTTCCTCAAGGACCCTGATGTGGCTCTGGTAAAAGCTCTCCAGGTTGGAAAAAAGACGCTCCAGTTTTCTGAGGTCTGCCACTGGCATGTCGGATACCCGACGCCCTTCCAGCCTCCTGAATAGCGATTCCAGTCTTTCAATATCTCTGTCCATATCCGTATAGGCAATTTCCAGGGCCTGTGTCTTTGGAACTACCCTCAATTGAAACCCGGTTCCCATGATAAACGAAGAGCCGTTTTGGTATAGTTGCCTGCTAAATTCTCTGAGAATAGCGTGATCCAGGTAACGGACATTGATGGACCCGGTTTCTTGTTCTACCCTCCTTGCTTGCTCCTCCACATCCGGTCTTTGCACGTCTGCCAAGATGGGATTCAGATTGATGATTTCCCCACGGGCCACGTTGACCATGAGCCACAGGAGGGTAAAGACATGGTCGCTCGCCATTCTCTCAAAGATGTGACCGGTTCCATGGAATTCAATGTCAAGGAACTTTCTGTAAAATGCAGGGAGCTGTAAGGGGTCTGATTGAAGATACATCTCTTCGAACTCTTCGATGGTGTTCACCAGTCTGATCACATTCTCAATCCTGGACAGTTTCTGATCATCATAATCGGCGAGCGATTCCTTTTCCATCTGCCCCTTATCTCTGAGTTCATGCCAGTTGTCCAGGAATTCAAAGAGGTTCATCATCATGAGGATCTTTCTGATGATCTTGTTGTGTATACCCCCCATGGAATTTATCTTTTCATCCAGAAGTTGATCCCATTCCAGCTCTCTATTGGTGACAACCCTGACGGCCGTCTCATAGAGATCGAAGAGTTCGGCAAGCTGTTCATGGGTCAGCTCGGACCTCCTGGCTGCTTCTGTTTCGGCCACGGTCATCAGCCGGGAATATCGCAACAGGTTGATTGCCGGACGCGCCTCATACTTACGGGCCAGGTCTGTCACGGGTTTTAAGGTCTTCTCATTCTGTTTTCCCGTTATGATTCTTCCAAGAGGTGTGTGGCCCAGGACAATGTAAATGATCTCCCTTAGCTCACCGGGGGTTAACCCAAAGAGGGCAAGGGCATCGAGGTTCTCGAGGACCCGGGTATTGGTTCCTTCGATCTTGTCAGGGTTGAGATAACTGCCTATTCTTTCAATCGTCTTGGTCTTGTCTATCAGTCTGATGACATCGTTAAAGGCCTCAAATCTCCTGTTCCTGTTCTCAAAGGGCTGTCTCAAGCGTTCAATATAGACCCGGGGCATTTCCCCATATTTCCCCTTTTGCATGCTGGAGAGGACCTTCAGGGTTCGAATCAGGTATTCAAAGGAATCTCTATAGTCGGCCAGGAGATCCGGTTGGCACCCGACTATGCCGGATTCCATCACCTCGTGTTCGATCTCAGAGATGGGGATATCCAGAGGCTTCTTTTGCCCCAGATAGATCATCATGTACCCCGGGATATAGTCGGTAAAAGAAAATCTTTTTTTCCATTCCTTTTTTGCCGATCGGGGAACCATGGGCATCAAGAAGACCTCATCAAAAAATACGGGGAGGAGTCTTGACCAGGTCTTTTCTTGCCCCCTTTCGAAGGGCAGATGGGATAGCTGAAAATTGAGATAGGGTAGGGCATCTATCTGCTCAAAGGTCATATCTTCCACCCTTTGCCCCCCGAGCAGCCGGTCCACAACCTCTTGTTCCACATAAGGGTCGCTCAGGTATTTCTGGAAATCGAAGATGTTTACCCGGACAGGCTCTTCCCCTGCTCTATACTTTCTCTTGGTCTTGAAGATGTGGCTAAAGAGGGAAAAGCTCTTTTTCTCCTGGGCGGTTTTAAAGATGAGCGTTGTTGTCCGGTTGGTCTTGGGGGCATGGTGGTCTGCCAGGATAAAGATCTCACCCTCGGGTTTTAAGAAATTGTAGAGCTTCCAGAGGAGATAGACGGCATACTGGTCCAGACACCTTTTGGAGGGTGTCTCTCGAGAAAGGGGGCTGAAATTTTCCATCAGGATAATTTTATAAATATCCCTCGTCAGAATAAATAGATCCAGTCTTCGATCCAGGTCCTGTAATTTCTCAATGGAGTCGAGGGCCACAAAACGGTGTTCCCCAAAACGCAAGGCCAGTTCGTGGAGGATCAAATCATCCCGGTGAGATAGAATACCAATTTCATGATGTTCTTTTAGATACTTTTTTCGGTCAAAACTGATTATCTTCCCAATCTCGTCTAACCTGGCCTTGATCCGCGTAAGGGTATTCGATATGAGATGGAGGGGGATCAGGTAGTAAGGTCTTCCAAGAGACGAGAACCTTATCAGCAACCCGATCTCTTTGTAGGTCTCGTTGAGTTCTTTGTAATGACTCCTTACATCTTCAGGGTTTTCCATTGCGATGGACTGTATCAGTTTGATATCTTTTGGTCTCAATCGCTCATAGACCTCAAAGAAACCAAACCCATAGGCATTCCCTCCAAATCTGCTGGAAAGATAAGAGGGGTGTTTTAAGGCCGCAAAGGTCCCCACCGGGAGATCCGATGGGTCAATCCCAAAGGCCTTGTATTCATCAGGTTTGATAAATCGAAAGGAGTCTCCCTGCCAAAAGGTCTCCACGGGCAAGGATTCGGTGGGGTCCATATGGTTTACCTCCGTCCTTCCGAAAACTGGATGAAGGAGGGTGGTGGGGTCTTTGCTTAAACTAGAGCCAGCGTTTGCGGCGCTTATAAGACTTTACGTCCTTATAGGACTTGAGTGCACCCGAGGCAGCAGTGCCCAAATAAAATTCCTTTACATCCGGGTTTTCCCGGAGCTCTTCTGCCGTACTCTCCAGGACGATTTTCCCATTCTCCATGACATAACCGTAGTTGGCAATCTGGAGAGCCATATTGGCATTCTGCTCCACGACCAGGAGGGTGGTCGCCTGCTCTTGATTTATCCTCCGGATGATCTGAAATATCTCCTTGACCAACAGCGGTGCAAGACCCAGTGAGGGCTCATCCAGGAGCAGGAGCGTGGGATGGGCCATCAATGCCCTGCCGATTACAAGCATCTGGAGTTCACCGCCACTACAATAGCCCGCCCGGGATCTCTTTCGCGCAAGCAGGGCCGGGAAATAGTGATAGACCAGTTCCAGGTCCTTTTGAAAGGGTTTGCCCCAACGCGTGGCAGTACCGACCCTCAGGTTTTCCTCAACAGTCAAATACTTAAATTCCTGTCTCCCTTCGAGTACCTGAATAATCCCCTTGCGGGTGATCTCCTCCGGGGACGAGTTGTGGACCGGTACGCCATCATATTCTATGGAGCCCTCGGTCACCTTGCCATTCTCGGGCTTTAGCAAGCCGGAAACCGCCTTGAGGGTCGTGGTCTTGCCGGCGCCGTTGCTGCCCAGGAGGGATACAATCTGTCCCTTTTTGATGGTCAGCGACACACCCTTTAGGACCTGAATCACATCAGAATAGACCACACTGATGTTGTTGATAAGAAGTCTGATATTGTCTTCCACCACCCCAACACTCCATCACATTTTAATACGAAAAGGGCCACAGTCTAAAAGTGGATCTTACAATACGCCATACCTCTGCAAGACCCTTTGGTTCAAAAATAATAAACAGTATGATCGCCAGACCGTAAACAAACTCGCGCAGAGGGGCAATGGTGATTGCCACACCCGTGGATGCCCCAACGTTCATCAGGTACTCTGTGGCGTGGCTCAGTATCTCACTTAGGCCCACAATAAAGACAGAGCCGAAGATAGCACCGGGGATACTTCCCAGACCCCCGATGATAATTATGGCGATAAACTCAATGGACAGCCACAGATTAAAGGGCTCCGGGGTTATGCTCATGGTGTAATAGGCATAGAGCGCACCAGCAAACCCGGCATAAAAGGAACTTATGGCAAAGGCCAGCAACTTATAGGGAAAGATGGGAATCCCCATCCCTTCAGCCGCCCGGTCATTGTCGCGAATGGCAACAAAGGCACGCCCGTATCGGGTGCGGATCAGGTTTACGGCCATCCAGGTCAGCCCGACAAAACACACAAAAATCACATAAAAGAATGTCCGGTCATTGCCCAGGTTCAGACCAAAAAGACCTGCATTGGTGACAACAATCCCTTCTGCGCCTCCTGTAAGGCTGTCCCACTGCACAAACACATATTCGATGATAAACTGTCCTGCCAGGGTAGCGATCAGGAGATAGAGGTGTTTTAGACGGGCAGAGGGGAGGCCAAAGACTATCCCCGCCGCCGCTGTCATGATGCCGCCCGCAGGCACTGCTGCCCAGAAAGGAAAGCCAGCCTTGCTGGCCAAGATGGCTGCTGTATACGCGCCCACACCAAAAAAGGCACCATGGCCAAGCGAAATCTGACCGGTATAACCAATCAGCAGATTGAGCCCTATGGCAGAGATGGCATAGATTCCGACCGTATTGAGTATATAAAGGGTATAGGGACCGCTCACAACCGGGATAACTCCAAAGAGTACGACAAGTCCAACAAGAACCCAGAGCCTTCCAAAGTCTGTTTCAAAGATGGTCAGCTCTTCGAAGTATGATTCCTTGAAGTTTCCGCAAGGGTGAAATCGAAGCTTGTGCATTTTCCGGAATCTATTCTCTAAAGGTGGCGTAATTTTTCAAAACCGGGGGAGTATCAGACCCGCTCTATCTCCACCAGGCCAAAAAGCCCGTATGGCTTTACCATCAGGATAATGATCAGTACGATATAGGGGATAACCTCCCGCAGAGATGTGGAGATATATCCCCCCGTAAAGGTCTCCAGCAAACCGATAATGACACCGCCCAAAATCGCTCCGCCGATACTATCAAGTCCACCAAGGATGACGACCGGGAAGACCTTTAGGCCAATGGCGCTCAATTCATGGACATTAATACCATTGATAATGCCAAGGACTATCCCGCTCATGGCCGCCACGATAAACGCAATGGCCCAGGAGAGGGCAAAGACCCTTCTGACATGAACACCCAGAGAAAGGGCAGCCGGCTGGTTATCGGCCACAGATCTCATATAAATACCCTGAGACGAGTATTTGAAGAAAAAGCCGAATAGGATGAGGAAGACAATCCCGATGATAAATGATGCCACATTGACCGAGGGGATCTGGATGGCCCCGAGCTGTAAGGAGAGACCCTCTGGCAAGAAATCCGGGTAGTCATGGATATCCCCGCCAAAGATAAACAACAACAGTCCCTTAAACATAATACCCAGGCCAAGGGTGAGCATAATGACCTCAATCAAATTTTCACCGATCAAAGGGCGCAAAAAGAGGCGTTCAACCACAAACCCCAGGGCGAAGGTTCCCACCAGCGTCAATGCAAAGGCAACCACCACCGGCAGATCGGCCCACGCAGAGAGGACGAGGAACATAAAGGCGCCGATGGCCAGGAGCTCTCCATGGGCCAGGTTTAAGACACTGCTCGACTTGAAGATCATCACAAAGCCTAGGGCCGATAATGCATAGAGAAATCCAAGTGATAGCCCATTTACCAGGAGTTGAAGGAAGAATTCCATTGCCGGATCAGCCTCCCTGCTAGACGTTTATGATCTTGACTGTTGTTTCAATGGTCCCTACGTGCCCGTCGCGGTATCGTACCTGACCCTTCACTGCCAGCTCTTTCTTGCCCGAATACATGCCGTCGATGAGCTCCTTGTACTGTTTAAGGACAAATTTCCTCCTCACCTTGCCGGTTCTTGTGAGTTCCTCGTCATCGGCATCCAGCAATTTGTAAAGCAAGATGAACTTCGCGAGCTGCATCGGCTTTGGCAGTTGGGTGTTTACCCCTCGGACTTCCTCTCGGATCATCTCTTCAATGGCAGGCTGTTGGGAAAGATCGGTATAGGTGGTATAAGGGATCTTTCGCTCTTCTGCCCAACTGCCCACGTTCCCATAGTCGATATTAATAAAGGCGGTGAGATAGGGCTGCCCCTCTCCCCAGATGACAGATTCTTGGATATAGGGGCTGAATTTTAGTCTTGTTTCAATAAAGTCGGGTGAAAAGGCCTCTCCTTCCTTTGTCCTCATAATATCTTCCTTGCGGCCGATAATAAGGAGGTGCCCGTCATCGTCGAAATATCCAGCGTCGCCGGTATGAAACCATCCGTCTTTCAGGGCCGCGGCCGTGGCCTCAGGGTTTTGATAATAGCCAACAAAATTTGACCTGCTGGAGACCAGGACCTCCTGGTCTTCCGTGATCTTGACCTCTGTCCTGGGGAGGGCCTTTCCCACTGTCTCAGGTTTTGCCTCGTCATCGGGTTGTACCTGAAAGATACCCCCCGCCTCCGTGAGCCCATAGCACTGTTTCAGGTTCAGGCCGTTGGCCCTAAAAAAACGGATAACATCGGGACTGATGGGATGTCCCCCCGTATAGGCCCCGAGAAAGCCAAAACAGCCCACCCGATCAAGCAGGGGCCGCGAGATGACCCTGCTGGCAATCCATCTCAAAAATTTCAGTCCAACGGGGATCGGCTTCTTTTCCGATTCGAGGTCCACTACTCTTCCGCCGATCTGCTGAGACACATTGAAAAGGGCGCGTTTGATAAACCCGGAGTCATTGATCTTGACCCTGATCTTGGAAGCCAGAGCCTCCCAGAACCTGGACGAGGACACAATGACCGTGGGCCCTATTTCGCGAAAATCCTCTGCCGCGGTTTCAAAGGTCTCGGGAAAGTTCATTGACAGACCGCCGGAAAGTGTAATTCCCACTCCCCATAGCTGGTCTACGATCCAGGCGGTTGGGGTGATGGAGATCCAGCTGTCTCCGATGCCGATAGGGGCCGTTTCGAGCCATTTTCGAGACATCTCTGTAAAATTTTCATAACTCAACATAACCAGTTTGGGCAGGCCCGTGGTACCGGAGGTCATGAGCATCAGCGCAACATCGCCCGGCGCCCCTTCCCAGAGTTCTTTCTGGAAGAGATCCGGCTCTTCCCTATCCAGTTCTTCTCCCAGTTCCAGGAGCTGGCTAAGGCTTATCAACCACGGATTATCTCCGTAACTTCTCATTCCTGTGGGATCAATGTATATGAGACGCTGGACATGGCCCAGTTCATCCTTATGGGCGAGGAGTTTGTCCACCTGCTCCTGGTCCTGTGCAAAGACATATGCGGCCTCAATACGATTGAGCCCGCCAACCAGCTCTTTTGCCACTGCTGAGGTAAATAGGGGGACTATCACTGCACCCGGGGACTGGGCGCCCAGCTCGCAGAAGAGCCATTCCGGGTGATTGTCAAGGATAAGTCCGACGTTTTCCCCCCTCTTGAGACCCAGCGAGAGGAGGCCCAGGGCCACAAGTCTGGTATAACGCAGATACTCCTGCCAGCCATAGGTCTGCCATATCCCGTATGCCTTTTCCCGGATAGCGACGGCATATGGGCCCATTCGCTCGGCCTGCCTTGAGAGGATCTGGGGAAAGGTATACTCGACCAGCGATGACAGGGTGTCTTCGTCTATACGGTTTATTTTGGAATGGGTCGTACTCATTTTCTGACCATCTGTTCGACCCCTGGACCTTTGGTCAAACACTCTCCTTTCGTGAGACGGGGGAGTGAGGTCTCCTGTTTACAGGGGGCTTGGGTCAAAGGGGCCACAATCCGGTTGGCACGAAGCCCGAGGGGTACTCATTCTATGGTAGATGTATCTCCAAGATAGGCCTTGATCACTTTGGGGTGATTCTGGACAAAATCGGGAGATCCCTCGGCCAGTTTGACCCCGAAATCGAGTACCATGACCCTCTGGGAGATACTCATCACCACTGACATGTCATGTTCTACCAGGATCATGGTCTGGTTCCATGCGTCATTGAGTTCCACCAGAAACCTGACCATATCCTCCTTTTCTTCAAGTGTCATTCCGGCAAAGGGCTCATCCAGGACAAGAAGCCTTGGTTCCAGTGCCAGGGCGCGACCCAGTTCGACTCGTTTTCGCATACCATAAGGCAAAGACCCCACAAATTTCTTTCTGATCGACTGCATCTCAAGGAAATCGATCAATTCCTCCAGGACCTCCCGGTGCCGCACCTCTTCGGTTCTGACGGACCTGGTAAAAAGCGATGCCCGCCCAACACTGTAGTTGCAATGAACATGACGGGCCAACAACATGTTGGACAATACCGTCATGCCAGGAAAAAGCTCTATGTTCTGATAGGTCCTGCCGATTCCCAATTTGGTCAGGTGATGGGTGCGAAAGGGGGTAATATCCTGCCCATTAAAAAAAATATGGCCCTCTTGGGCCTTGTAATAACCGGTGATACAGTTTAGCAGGCTGGTCTTGCCTGCACCATTGGGACCAATTATTGCAACCAACTCTCCCGTACGAACCGAAAGGTCGATCTCATTGAGGGCCGTGATACCCCCAAATTTCAGTGTAAGCCCCTTCACCTCCAGCTCCGCCCGCCTCTCCTCGGGCGGGGCCGAGGCGAAGATACTGGGTTCACCACGAAAGGCCTTCATTTTATGATCTGAACTTTCTCTTTTCCCGGTGCCCAGAAATTAGTGAGTGGTGTAAAGGTCTGATCTTCGTGAACCTTGACAATTCTCGCTATCCACGAGGCACCGTGATCGGTGTCGGTGTAAGTGATATTGGGAACGAGTCCGCCAAAGTCTTCGTTCCGGAAGGTCTGGAGGGCGTCATTGATGGTCTGGCTATCGATCTTCCCGAACTTCTCATGGGCCTTCTGAAATCCCCTCGCCATGATTGCCCCGATGGTGACACCTTCCCAGTAGGCCGTATCAAACTTTGAAACGGTCTTATATTTATCCCACAACGTCTCCAAGAGCTTGATACCGGGTGTTCCGTCTCCCGGCAGGCATCCCGGGAACTGCATATGCATTCGGTCGCGGATCAGGCCCTTCCCGCGTTT
>CAZXCQ010000092.1:0-21117 GCA_964639275.1 uncultured Desulfobacteraceae bacterium
CCGCTCGGGTGGGCCAGGAGTTCCTCGGGTGAGCCTGTAACCACGACTCGCCCCCCTTTGTCTCCCCCTTCAGGACGCAGGTCGATGATATAGTCGGCCTCCTTGATAATCTCCATATTGTGTTCAATGACAGCAACGGTGTTCCCCCTATCCACGTGGGTCTGGAGGACCTTCAGCAGTCGCTGGACATCGGCCATGTGCAGCCCGGTGGTGGGCTCATCCAGGATGTAGAGGGTGCGGCCGCCGGAGGGCTTGGTCAGCTCCTGGGCTAGCTTTATCCGCTGCGCCTCCCCACCCGAAAGGCTGGGGCTTGGCTGTCCCAGGCAAAGGTAACCCAGCCCGATATCGCAGACAAACCGGATTGCCCTGCGGATGGATGGAACGGCATCAAAAAAGGCCGCGGCCTCTTCAAAGGTGAGTTCCAGGACCTGTGCCATATTCTTCCCCTTGTAAGTGATCTGCAGGGTCTCGGGGTTAAATCGCTTCCCGTCACAGACCTCACAATGAATGTCTACATCGGGCAGAAAGCTCATCGCGACCTTTTGACTGCCCTGCCCCTTGCATGTACTGCACCGGCCTGCTGCCACATTAAAGGAAAACCGGCCCGGGTCATATCCCCGGGCCCTGGCCTCGGCCGTCATGGCAAAGAGTTTTCGGATATCCGAGAGAAATCCCACATAGGTGGCGGGAACGGAACGGGGGGTACGGCCGATGGGGCTGTGGTCCACCTCAAGGACCCGCTCTAGATCCTCCCACCCCGCGATCCCCTTGCACCACTCATCCTCTTGGGTCTGATGCAGGAGGCGCCAGTAAAGCCCTTTGTAAAGGGTCTCCTTGAGGAGGGAGGATTTGCCCGAACCAGACACCCCGGTCAGACAGATAAGTGTGCCCAGGGGAAAATCCACATTAATAGATTTTAGATTGTTGGCCCGTGCACCCAGGACACGGAGCGAGGGGAGGGCCTTGTAAGGCCTGAGGCGGCTCGTGATCCGCCTGTGCCTCTCACCAAACCAGGTGCCGGTCACCGAATCGGATACCTTTCTCAACTCCTCGAGGGTACCGCTGGCCACAACCCTCCCCCCATCCCGGCCGGCCCCTGGACCCAGATCGATGATGGTGTCGGCCTGGCGGATGGTCTCCTCATCATGCTCCACCACCACGATGGAGTTTCCCCGTTCCTTGAGCACCCGGAGTGCATCCAGGAGTCTCTGGTTGTCCCTGGGGTGAAGACCGATGGTCGGCTCATCCAGGACATAGCAGGCGCCCGCCAGGTTTGATCCGAGCTGGGCTGCGAGCCTTACGCGCTGTGCCTCACCGCCAGAGAGGGTGTCGCCGCTTCGACTCAGCGATAGATAGGATAAACCCAGCCGGTCCAGCAGCGAGAGACGGGTGAGGATCTCCGTCAGGATCGGCTGGGCGATGGGTGTTTCCCGGGCGTCAAACCCGATTCCCTCAAGGGTCCTTGAGAGCTGAGGGGGGGTGAGTTGCACCAGATCCCAGATAGAGTGGTTGTCGATCTTTACGGTCACGGCCTCGGCCCTGAGGCGGCTCCCCTTGCAGCGGGGGCACACCTTTGGCTGCGATCTCCTGCCATCTTCCCCCACCCCCAACCCCTGGCACTCGCGACACGCGCCGTGGGGGCTATTAAAGGAGAAGAGCCGGGGGTCAAGGGGGGTAAGCCCTACCCCGCAATCGGGGCAGATTCCCGAGAGGCTAAAGATC
Source organism: uncultured Desulfobacteraceae bacterium (assembly GCA_964639275.1). Taxonomy (GTDB): domain Bacteria; phylum Desulfobacterota; class DSM-4660; order Desulfatiglandales; family Desulfatiglandaceae; genus CAZXCQ01. Next base: position 1,723 of record CAZXCQ010000092.1, read on the forward strand.
TCTTCGTTTCCCTTTGAGTCCAGCACCAAAAGGCTGCCTTTTCCTTCCTCCAGTGCCGTGGCCACCACCTGATCCGGGTCCCTGGCCGGAAGCCGGCCCACCACCACTTCGATGGTGTGCTCGTGGTAACGGCTCAGTGCCATACCCTCCTTGAGGGTTGTGATGATGCCATCGATACGGGCCTCTTTATACCCCCTCAGCAAGGCACTGGCCAGGATGTCCTTGTGAAACCCTTTGCGGCCGGCAACCCGGGGGGCCAGGACCAAGGCGGGCCTTTTGGGGTAGCGCGACCGGATCTGTGCCATCACGGCCTCGCGGGGCTGGGCCGTCAACCGCCGTCCGCACCCCGGACAGTGCTGTGCGCCGACCTTGCTGTAGAGCAGTCTCAGAAAATGGTATGCCTCGGTGAGGGTGGCCACGGTCGAGCGGCGGCTGGCATGGCTGATCCGCTGCTCGATGGCCACGGTGGGCGGGAGCCCGGATACCACGTCGACATCTGGCCGCTCAAGTACACGGACATACTGTCTTACAAAGGGCGCCAGGCTCTCCAGATAGCGACGCTGACCCTCGGCAAAGAGGATATCAAATGCCAGGCTGGACTTTCCAGAACCCGACACACCCGTAAGCACCACCAGCTGATTACGGGGGATGGAAAGACTCAAATCCTTCAGGTTGTGTTCCCGGGCCCCCCTCAGGGTAATGACCTTTTGGGCCCCTGCGGGGGGTTCTGCGACCCCCGGCCCCGGGGGCCGTCTCTTTCGAACCCGACCGTGACCAGCCATATAGGCCTTTAGAAATCGACCGGTGTGCGATTGCCTGTGCGCCGCCACCTCCTCGGGCGTTCCCGCAACCACGATCTCTCCCCCGGCATCCCCCCCCTCAGGGCCCAGATCTATCACCCAGTCCGAGGTCTTGACCACCTCCATATTGTGCTCGATGATAAGCGCCGTATGGCCACGGGCCACGAGCCCCTGGAGGGCGGCCAGGAATTTTTGGATGTCGTGAAAATGGAGTCCTGTGGTTGGCTCATCAAAGATAAAGAGCCGGGCGGACCCCTCACCGCCCTTTATGTACCGGGAGAGCTTGAGACGCTGGGCCTCACCCCCTGAAAGTGTGTTGATGGGCTGGCCAAGGCTGATGTAACCAAGACCGACCTGGACCATGGGATCAAGCGCGGCTCTTATCCTGGGCTGATCCTCAAAAAAGGCGAGCGCCTGATCCACTGTCATGGAGAATATATCGTGGATGTTTTTGCCCCGGTATCTGACCGCCAGGACATCCTTTTCAAAACGTTTCCCCCCACAATCCGGGCAGGTGATAAAGACATCCGAGAGAAACTGCATCTCCACCTTTTCAAAGCCTTCTCCCTGGCAGGTCGCACACCGGCCCGGTCGCGTGTTAAAGGAGAAATGGGTGGTTTCCAGACCCATTTCGCGGGCCTCGGGGGTCTGGGCCAGGAGGCTGCGGACAGGGTCCATGGCACTGGTGTAGGTCAGAGAATTGGCCCTGGGGGTCCGGCCGATGGGCCTCTGGTCCACCAGCACCACATCGGCGATCTGCCCCAGGCCCTTGATCGCCCTATACGCACCGGGGCGTCCCTGTGGACTCCCCTTTGCCCATTTGACCGCCTTATAGAGGATCTCTTCGGCAAGCGATGACTTGCCCGAGCCCGATACCCCTGTTAGACACACAAAGAGCCCGAGGGGGATATGGACATCAATCCCCTTGAGGTTGTGGGCCGATGCCCCCTCGATGACCAGCCACTTCCCCTCATCCGGTCTCCTTCGATCTTCCGGGAGCGCGATTTTCCGCTTGCCCTTGAGGTATTCACCGGTAAGCGAACCGCTTATCTCCGCCGTGGGCCCGAAATAGACCACCTGACCGCCCTGTTCACCGGCCCTCGGGCCCAGGTCCAGGATAAGATCGCTCTGACGGATGATCTCAGGATCGTGCTCCACGACGACTACGGTGTTCTGGTGATCCCTCAGCCCCCTCAAGATTCGCGTAAGACGATGACTGTCACGGGGGTGGAGGCCGATGCTCGGCTCATCCAGGACATAAAGGGTGTCTGACAGAGATGCACCAAGGGCCGAGGCCAGGGCGACCCGCTGGACCTCACCCCCCGAAAGTGTCCGGGACTGTCGATCCAGGGTGAGGTAGTCCAGCCCAACGTCCCGGAGGTAACCGAGCCTGCCCCGCACCTCATTTATGAGCAGTTGGCTGGCCTCATCCCTTTTGGCCGCCCCTAGCGTCTCAAAGAAGTGGTATGCCTCACCCACGCTGAGGGCGTAGACCTCACCGATATTTGCTCCACCGAGTCGATACAGCAAGGCCTCTCTCTTAAACCGTGTCCCGCCGCAATCCGTGCACACCCGGTAGCTGCGATAGCGGGAGAGAAACACGCGGACGTGCATCTTGTAGGTCTTTCTCTCAAGCCACCGGAAAAAGCCCCGGATCCCATAGAATTCGGGTGTCCCTTCGATTATGGCGGTCTTCTGGGACTTTGTGAGCTCTTGAAAAGGTATGTCAGTGGGTATCTTCCCGTGCCGGCAAAAGGCCATGAGATCCCAGAGTTCCATCCGCTGACTTGACTCATCCCCCCAGGGCCTGATGGCACCCTCTTCGATCGAGAGCCGGGGGTCCGGGATGACCAGGTCCAGGTCAAGATCGATGACCCGGCCAAAGCCCCGGCAGGCCTCGCAGGCACCCACCGGGCTGTTAAATGAAAAAAGATTGGGCGAGGACCCCGGATAGGTAATCCCGCAGTGGGCGCATTGGAGCGAATCGCTAAAAGACAGGCGTTTCTCAGGCCCGACCCACACATCCGCCCTCCCCTTACCAAAACCGAAGGCCTGCTCCAGCGAATCCACGATGCGGGTCCGATCCCGTTCCCTCAGGACGACACGGTCCATGATTACATGAAGCACCTCAGGCCCGCTGCCCGGACCCCACCCCTCCAGGGGGATGACCTCTCCTTCCAGAAAGAGGCGGGTAAAGCCCATGCGGCCCAGTGTGACGCGGACCTCACGCGCCGGGGTCCCGTTGACGGGGAAAGGGAAGGTGATCACCATCCGGGATCCTTCTGGCAGGCCTCTCAGGGCCCCCCACGCGAGCTCGGGGTTTTCGGGTATCACGGGCCTGCCGCAGCCCCTGCAGTGGAGTTGGCCGAGCCGGGCATAGAGCAGTTTTACATAATCGGTGATCTCGGTCATGGTGCCGACTGTGGAACGGGAGGTGCGCACCGGATCCTTTTGATCGATGGCGATGGCAGGGGGAATTCCCTCGATCCCCTCCACAAGGGGCCGGTCCATACGCTCCATAAACTGCCGGGCATAGGGTGAAAAGGTCTCCACATACCGGCGTTGCCCCTCTGCATAGAGGGTATCAAAGGCCAGAGAGGATTTCCCCGACCCGCTTACGCCGGTAATCACGGTGATGTGATTCAGGGGGATTTCAAGGTTCAGGTCCTTGAGATTGTTCTGCCTGGCACCCTTGATCCGAATGCTCTGATAAGACACCTTATTTCTTTTACCTCTCATCGTAACTTCTCAAAAACCGGGGGAGGGTGAGTGGATTCCGGTCCGTTAGAACCTTCCCATCTTGTGGAGGTGATGATAGGCCACTATCCCAACCGCGGTTGAGAGGTTCAGGCTTCGGACATTGCCCCATATGGGTATGGCATAACACGGATATCTTTCTCTGATATGCTCCGGGAGCCCCAGGGTCTCCCGGCCAAAAAGGAGATAATCGCCATGGTTCACCTCTGCAAGGGTATAGGCAAGCGGGGCATGGCGACTAAAGACAAAGAGTTTCCCGTTTCCACTCATATCTTCCAAAAATGTCTCGAGACTTGGATGGTGCCGGACATCAACCTCATGCCAGTAGTCCAATCCCGCCCGCTTGAGGTGTTTGTCGTCTATCCTAAAACCGAGGGGATGGATCAAATGGAGCACCAGTTCGGCAGCCCCGCACAGGCGGGCGATATTACCGGTGTTGGCCGGTATCTCGGGTTGATAGAGGACCACATGGAGGGGAGGGTCATCAAGTGCCCGATGTTTGATCGCGGTGATGGGACGTCTCATGATCTTGCCAGACCGACCTGCTCAGTCTTTCTTATTCATGGATTGGGCCTTGCGGAGTTCGCCTATGACCACCCGGTCAATGGCCAGACAGCTCAGCTTGCCAAGGCTGTACAAGACCGCCATCTCGTCGTGGGTCGGGATCTTTGGGGAGGAATAATAGACCCTCAGGATACTGTAGGTGGTCTCGTTTACCGTAAAGGGAATACCGATCACGGATGATACCCCTTCTTTTCTGGCGGCCTCAAGGTTCTCGATTCGAGGATCATTTTCAAAATCATTTATGATGATGGTATCGCCCTGCATGATCTCGGTGATGCTCCTTCCATGGTCTATGGCCCCGGAGCTCAGGTATGCCTTGCTGAGGCCATAGCTGGATATCACCTTGAGATCAAAGGTCCCATGTTCAAGGACCCGGATGGTGCTGCCTTTGGCCCCGGTGAGGTCGGTGGCCAGGGAAACGATAAAATGGAGGACATCTTCGAGGTCTTCTTCCTGATAGACATCGTCAATTACCCTGACAAGGGCATAGAAATAGGTATCCAGGATATCCTTTTCCATTCCGTCTTCTCCTTTCGACCCCAATCTTCAAACGAGGCTTTGCCTCAAACCCATGGCCCGGAAGGCGGGGCCCTCCCCTGAGAAACGCGAGATTTGGGTTCAAACAACCATCTGGAGAGGGAACAAAGGAGGGCCAAAAAGCGGTGTAGATGAGACCTCCGGTCTATCTCACGATCCGGATCCTATTCTGCCCCTGGCTCGGATAATCGATGACCTGCAGGTGCCGGGCGTATTCTATCAACGCTTCATAATCCAGTAGATCCGTCTTTTTCCATCGAACTGAACCCGGTTTCAGGTGAAGATATTTTTCCATGTTTTCGGGAAGCGTGCAATAGGAATTGTGTGTCAGGGTATACGTGCGATCCGGAGAGACGGGGACTCCTCCGATCTTGACCTCCGTCACCCGTTTGCCCGGTGGCTGCCGGAGATCCATCTGGTAGGTTAGACCCGAGACCTGATTACGAAAATGTACGGCATCACCTTCAAGGATCTTGATGATCTGTGCCCCGGTCAGCCTTCCCACGACCAGGCGGTTCTGAAAGGGGGTGATACTCCTCAACTGGCCCTCTTTGAGCTCAAAGGATTCACCCGGATAGACCCGACAGTCCATCCTCAGGGAACTGCTGTTGGTCATGGCGACATCTGCCTTGGTTGCCCATCTGAAGGCATCGGTCACAAAATCGCCGAGGCTGTTTTCCTGATCGCGCAGATAGGTGCCCAGCAGGGACTGCTTCAGGATAGCCACGGTCTCTCCGTTCAATTGATCTACCTTTTCCTTGACCCGCATGGCCACATGTTCCAAGGGGGTGGGCTTTAGGGCCTTGATCCGGTTTTCAAGCGATAATATCCTGCCCCCTGCCACAAGGAGACCCACCTGCCCGTAGAATTCATTCATGGCCCCTGCTTGAAGGATATAGATCCCATTGACAACAAGGGGTTTTTTGAGGACCACGTGGTTATGCCCCGATAGGATCATATCCACGCCGAGTTCGGATGGCAGTTTGGATGCCAGTCTGATGATGTTGGACAATTGGTCATGGACCATGAGGATCGTAAGGTCCAGGCTTCCCATCCGCGGCAAAAACCGTTTGATGGCCTCCAGCTTGGGGATGACGTCCAAGTTCTTCTTTGAAATGTTCTTCAGGAGATGTTGTCGATCTTCGATCAGCAGCCCCATAAAGCCGACCCTTAATCCCTCCCGGGTCTCTATGGTCTTGGAGGCGATGTAATAGGGGGTGTTATCCCGGGTCACGAGGTTGGCACAGAGGAGCCCCGAGGAGAAAGAACCGGGCTCCGGCACCCCATAGTCGAATTCGTGGTTCCCTGCCGAGATGAGGATCCTGTCTCCAACCCCTTGATCAGCCATCTGTTGCCAGAAGTGATTCCAGATAGACAACTCTGCTTTGCCCTTCATCTCCTCGGGGAGGTAGGGGCCGGTAAAAAGGTCACCAGAGACCGCATAGAAGGAACTGGACTCTTTTCGAAATAGCGGTGTGAGGATTCGGGCCATCTCGGCCATCCCCTGCCGCGTGGAAGAGGGGAAGATCCAGCCGTGAAGGTCATTCTGATACACGATGGTCACTGTCTCTCCGGCCGCTGCCGGGGCTACAAACACAAACAAAAACAGGGTAAGAAACCGAAAAATGCGATATTTCATCTCACTAACCCCTGATGATGGAAAAGTTGTTAACAGGGAAGAAAGGCAACATCTCAATAAGCAGGGGGAACAGAGAAAGGCCTTTCGCAATCAAAATGGCCTCAGGGCACCGCAGTCAGGGCATTGCCAGTTGACCCCGCTACAGGTGAAACCCCACAGATTTTCTTCCATACAGGAATTGCAGATCTGAAAATCACAGGTGCAGGTCCAACAAAAGGGCTGTTCCCTGCCGCAACAGGTGCAAACATATTCCCTCTTCCTCCGCCTTCTTTTGGTGTTCTGATCCTGGTTCACGGGACCCTACCCCGATGTTGCAAAAAATAACCCTTGTTTCATTAAATTACCCTGTCTTGCAATACAAAGTCGCCAAATTGATGCACTATCGAGAATTCACCCCGTAGTTGCAAAAAGCCCTTCTGCTAAACGGGCGACCCCTTCTATGGCTTATGGAACAGGGGTGATTGAGCAATGGCTGGAGGACTTCATGGTTGATGCGATCTGGGAGAAAACAAAGAACATTGCTGACTCAAGCGACTCGTCCCAGAAAAAGGCGTTTGTCCGTCCTCCATTATGCAACAACGGGGTTTACATCGAATGCGGTCCTGTGAGGGCATCAATTATCCGGTTGGTGCTTGTATAACAGTATATCCCATCGGATCGGGTGAATTCAATGCAACACCGGGGCCTATAATTCTATCATGGGAGAGGGCGCATCCTGTTCGCCCAAAAGGATCTTCGCGCCTGTAAACCCGGAATCCCTCAGGGCCTCTGCCGCTTCTCGACGGGCCTTTCGCGGGTGGTTGTTTATCTTACTGAGGTGGGCGAGGACCAGGCAATTCAGATCCTGGTGGGAGATCACACGAATCAGGTCCCCGGCCTGCTCATTTGACAGATGCCCGTCAGGCCCCCTGATTCTCCTCTTTAGATCAAGCGGATAAGGCCCCTCCTCCAGCATCTCCCGATCATGGTTAAATTCCACAACCAGGGCGTGGCATTCCCTCAGACGATCCACCACCAGTCTTGTAGTGCGCCCCAGATCCGTAGCCAGACCAACTCTTGTGCCATCAAAGGAGAGGATCAGTCCAAGAGGATCGGCCGCATCATGGCACTTGGTAAAGGTCTCCACGGTGAGATCATTGATGGTCAGCGATTGGCCGGTCTGAACGATGACCGGCTTGGGCAGGTCGCCCAATGTCTTCCGGCCTCTTTCCAGGGTCTTGTGGTTGATATAAAGGGGCAGATCAAATCGTCGTGCCAAAGGCCCGGCCCCCCTGATGTGATCAGAATGCTCGTGGGTGATAATCAGGGCATCAAGGCCCGTGGCACGCACCCCCACCAGACCAAGACGTAGCTCTGTCTCCCGGCAGCTCAACCCGGCATCTATCAGGACCCGCGCGTTTTCGGTTTCAACATAAAGGGCATTTCCACTGCTACCGGATGCCAGGACGGAGAATCTCATCAGCCCCCTCAAATAATTCCCGTATGCCCAAATCCCCCGTCTCCCCGGGGGGTCTCATCGAGTTCTGCCACCTCCAGGGTCTCGGCCTGGTAGATCCTGGATATGACCATCTGGGCCACACGGTCCCCTTTGCGAATCACAAAGGGTTCGGACCCCCAGTTTATCAGGATAACCCCTATCTCGCCCCTGTAATCGGAGTCGATGGTCCCGGGCGAATTCACCAGCCCGATGCCATGGCTCAGGGCGAGTCCACTTCGCGGACGAATCTGGGCCTCATAGCCAAGGGGGATTGAGACAGCCAACCCCGTGGGAATCAGCCTTATTTCACCGGGTTTCAATATGACAGGTTCATTGACATAGGCCCTTACATCCATCCCTGAAGAGCCCTCGGACTCGTAGGCGGGCAGAAGGAACTCTTTGTCCTTTTTGAGCCTTTTAAATTTGACGGGAACTCTCTCCAACGATCCACCCGGTTAAAAGGCAGGGCCTTGAGGCACTTCTCAAAAAGATTTCAGGGTAGCCCTGGGTTTTAAAGGGTTAGTCAAACCGGAGGCACCCCCTATCCACATCCTCTTCCCTCATGGGGCCAAGGGTCGCAAGCGAGACCTTTCCATCCCGAAATATGTCCTGGGCGATCTCAACCACCTCATCAATGGTTACCTGCTCCAGACAGGATACCAGCTCTTCCTGGCTGATGTATTTCTCAAACACCAATTCATTTCTCGCCATGCGCATCATCCGATTGTCAGCGCTCTCAGAGGCCAGATAGATGCCGCCGATCAGGTGTTCTTTGGCAGCAGCGAGATCTGATTTAGACAAATCGCCATTGCAGATCTTCTTGATTTCTCGTTGGGTCCTCTCAAGAACACGATTGACATTTTGGCGGTCCGTCGCCACATAGACGCCAAGGAGGCCCGCATCCACATAGGTCGAGAGAAACGAGTAAACGGAGTATGCCAACCCCCTGTTCTCTCTGATTTCCTGAAACAGGCGAGAACTCATGTTACCCCCCAGAATGGTGTTGAAGATGGAGCATGCAAACCGCCTGTTGCTGGCCTGGGAGGGCGCTTCCCCCCCCAGACAGATATGGACCTGTTCCAGGTCCTTAAAGTGAACCGAAACACCCGCGTTTGGGAGGGGGGCCGTCCTTCCCTGGGTTGAGTCGTCTTCATAGGATGCGGTCTCAAAGAGGGGGGAAAGACAGGAGACCATCGACTGGTGATCCACATCCCCCGCCGCCACCAACAGGATTCTCTCCGGGACATAGAATTTCCTGACATATTTGAGAATCGTCTCTTTGCTTATGTTAGAGACGGTCTCACCCGTTCCCAAGACAGACATACCGATCGGGTGACCCAGCCAGAAGAATTGACTAAAAAGGACGTGGATATTGTCATCAGGGCTATCCTCCATCATGTTGATCTCCTGAAAGACCACCCGTCTTTCGCGCTCCATGTCATCGAGTTCAAAGGTGGGATTCAAAAAGATATCAGCGAGGATATCCGACAGGCGGGTGAAGTGTTTGCCAAGCACCCTGCCATGAAAACAGGTGTTTTCTTTCCCTGTGAATGCATTGGAGAGGCCCCCGACGGCATCCAGTTCCTTGGCAATCTGGAGACTGGTGCGGTTCCGGGTCCCCTTAAAGCTCATGTGTTCAATAAAATGGAAAATCCCATTTTCTGGGCCCCCCTCGTCGCGGGAGCCCCTGTCCACCCAGATGCCCAGGGAAACGGATCGCAGGTGCCCCAACCGCTCCGATACAATCCTGACGCCGTTATCCAGAACTGTCTTACGATACATTGTCCAGGCTTTCCCCAAGTGCGGCCTTGCGCGAGAGACGAATTTTTCCATTTTCCTCTATCGCCAGGACCTTGACAAGGACTTCGTCTCCCTCGTTGAGTACGTCGGTAACCTTGTTGACTCTCTCTTTATCCAATTGGGATATGTGAACCAGGCCATCCGTACCAGGGAAGATCTCAACAAAGGCCCCGAAGTCCATGATCTTGACGACCTTCCCCTTATAAAGCTTGTCGACCTCAGCCTCCTGAATTATTTCTCTAATCCTCGCCACCGCAGCATTGATAGATCCCTTGTCTGGAGAAGAAATAGTAACAGCACCGTCGTCATTCACGTCGATCTTTGTACCGGTCTCGTTTGAAATCTCTCTGATCGTCCTGCCGCCTGGGCCGATAAGGAGCCTGACCTTTTCAGGCTTGATATGGATCGTGGTGATAGAAGGGGCATATTCAGACACCTCTCTTCTTGGCATGGGTATTGCCTTTCGCATCTCATCCAGTATGAAGAGCCGCCCCTCCTTTGCCTGGTCAAGGGCCTCCTGCATGATCTCCCTTGTGATCCCGTCAATTTTGATATCCATCTGCAAGGCGGTAATGCCGTCGCGCGTGCCTGCGACCTTGAAATCCATATCACCATAATGGTCTTCATCTCCGATAATATCGGTAAGCACGACCACCTTGTCTCCATCAGAGACAAGACCCATGGCCACCCCTGCCACCGGCTCTTTGATAGGCACACCCGCATCCATCAGGGAGAGGCATCCGCCGCAGACACTGGCCATGGAGGAAGAGCCATTGGATTCAAGGATCTCAGAGACCACCCGGATACAATATTCAAACTCCTCTTTTTCGGGTATCACTGGCACAAGGGCGCGTCGAGCAAGCGCCCCATGGCCGATCTCCCTGCGGCCTGGGCCGCTCAGCCTTTTCGCCTCGCCCACGCTGTAAGGTGGAAAATTATAATGAAATATAAATGACCTGAAATGTTCTCCATAGATCGATTCGAGCCTCTGTTCGTCACGCTCCGTCCCCAGGGTGGTCAAAACCATTGCCTGGGTTTCCCCCCGTGTAAAGAGGGCAGAGCCGTGTACACGAGGGAGGAAACCGACCATGCACTCTATCGGTCTGACCTCCTTAAACGAGCGTCCGTCGATCCTTCTTCCCTCCTCCAGGATCATCTGACGGACCACCTTTTTTTCAAGGGCTTCGAATGACTCAACCATCTCGGCGATCTTGTCTCCATAAGGCTCAGAGAGCGACTCAATGATTGAGTTCCTGGCCTCTTTTGCCCGCCGTTGTCGCTCCAGTTTGTCGGGTGTGGTAAAAATCTCCCTCAACAGGGGTGTTCCCATTTGGGCAATTCGCTCATGGAGCGCTTCATCGTCCAAATCCGGCTGAATAACCCGCTTGGGTTTCCCCACTTCCCGTCTGAGTTCCTCCTGCATATCGAGAATGGGTTGCAGGGCCTCGTAGCCGTAAAAGATCGCTTCGATCATGTCCGCTTCAGGGACAAAAAGACCGCCCCCTTCAACCATGACAATTCCCGATTTACCACCGGCCACGATCAAGTTGATATCACTTTCGGCCTGCTGGCTGATCGTGGGGTTGGTGACAAACCTGCCCGCCACTCTTCCAACGCGCACCCCGGCAATGGGCCCCCTAAAAGGGATGTCGGAGACCCCTAACGCTGTTGAAGCACCCATCATGGCCAACACATCCGCCTCGTTTTCCTTATCGGTTGAAAGCACACTGGCGATCACCTGGGTCTCATAGCGGTAGTTTTCGGGAAAAAGGGGCCTGAGGGGCCTATCGATCAGGCGCGAGGTCAGTGTCTCTCTCTCGCCGGGCCGCCCCATATCCCTGCGAAAAAAATTCCCCGGAATTTGCCCCCCCGCATAGGACATCTCCTGATATTCAACGGTCAGAGGGAGGAAATCGACCCCCTCGCGAACCTCGTCTGTGGATACCGCGGTGACCAGCACTACCGTTTGACCAAGGGTCACAACGGCAGATCCGCTTGCCTGTCTGGCTATGCGACCCGTCTCCACATTCAAGGTCTGACCACTAATCTCGATTGAACTGCTTTTTATCATTTGTCACTTGTCCTTTCAGTTTGTTGGGGTTTCTATAAACTGGCGACGGCTTTCATATCAGAAGATTGAGGGGGTATTGACTGGCATTCCTTCCCCTTCAGTCTGTTCAGCCCCCTATTTTCGAATACCAAGTTCCTCTATGACACTTCGATATTTCTCGACGTCCTTGTTCTTCAAGTAATTGAGGAGTCTCCTCCTTTTGCCGACCAATTTCAGTAAACCCCTGCGCGAATGATGGTCCTTTTTGTGCACCTTGAAATGGTCGGTCAGATATCTAATCCTATTGCTGAGCAGGGCAATCTGAACCTCGGGTGAGCCCGTGTCCTTCTCATGTTGTCTAAAACGATCGATAATTTCTCTCTTAATTTCTGGCGTTAAAACCACTTCTGATCCCTCCTGTAGATTATTCGTTAAGACCAAAAAGTTTACGAAAATACCCTTTCTAATCTTGGCATCAAATGGCCGCTCTCTTTGTCTGCTTCGATTCTTACGATGGCCAATAGATCACCGCTGCTAACAAGCTTAAGATGGCCATCCCCGCGTTTTCCGGAATCGGCAAGGCCGGCCACTCTCTCAAGCTCCTCCCAGCTCGGCTGATACCCATGCCTGACCCTCTCCGCAAGATCCTTGTCCACGTCCAATTCCATCATATTGGGGAGGGCTGCATTCAGGGGGATGATCCGCTCCTTCAGGGCGTCTCCGCCATCTCCAGGGAAGACCTCCTTGGAACTCAGGGCATTTCGGACATCAAAAGAACCGCTCATCAATCTCCTGAGAGACTGGAGATGGCCAACGGTCCCCAGGCTTTGCCCCAGCTCTGCCGCAAGGCTCCTCACATAGGTCCCCCCGGAACATCGGACCTCCATGGTGACATGCGGAAGGTCAACCGAGAGGATCGATACGGCGTGTACAGTGATCTCCCTGCCTTGAAGATCAAATTTGATCCCTTTTCGTGCCAGTGTGTATGCCCTTTTCCCCCTGTGTTTGACAGCGGAATAGGCTGGCGGAATCTGTTTTCTGTCTCCCACCATGTCGCTGGCCTTCTCCTGAATCTGCTCAAGGCCCAGGTCCGGTACCCAACAGGTGCGAATCACCTGCCCTGTTGGATCCAACGTGTCCGTTTCAATGCCCAGTCTGATGGTGGCACGATAGACCTTGCTCTCACGCATGATAAAGGGAAAAAGTTTGGTCCCCTGGCCCAGGAGAATGATGAGGAGACCTGTTGCAAATGGGTCAAGTGTGCCAGCGTGGCCCACCTTCTTGACATCCGATCCGGCAAAGGCCGCGCCCACCTTCTTGACTACCCCGTAGGAAGTTTCGCCTTCTCTCTTGTCAATCAAGAGTATACCGTCTATCGGACGTCGCATCCAAAAACAGACCCGCCTCCATCATGAAATCCTATTATCAACGCCCCTGTCCATCCATGACCGGTCCCTTATTCACCCCCCGCATCCTTCTTTTCCATTTCCTGAAACAATATCTCCAGGTGACTCCCGGTCTCCAGGGAGGGGTCATGTACAAATGTGAGTTCAGGGACATACCTCAATTCCATCCGTAACCCGATTTCTCTCTTGATAAATCCCTTGGCGCTGTCCAGACCCGCCTGAACCTCTTTGACCCGGCCTTCGTCCCCAATGACACTGTAATAGATCTTGGCCCTTTTTAGATCATCACTCAGACGAATCCCCGTCATGGTAACGCCCTGAACTCTCGGATCCTTGACCTTGGAAAGAAGAAAAGAGGCCATTTCCCTTAGTATCTTGTCACCAACTCTTGTGGCTCGCCTACCTGCTAGCATGGTGTTCTCTCGGTGCCGTTGGCGACGGCATATGGCGATCCCCCCACCCAATTCGAAAGAGGGTGGCCACCGCTTTCCCCCCTGCTCTTTGAGATGTTACGAAAACGGTCAACCGTATCAATTTAGCCTTTTTCAAAATCTGATCCGAGACAGGGGAATGGGGGTTCGGAATCCCCATTCCCCGGGTTTCAAAGGGCTAAAATGTTACGGTCAACCCGAGAATCAGACGTTAAAGATCTCCATCTGGGTATCCACGATCTGTGCCAGACAAAGCGAATCAATGTAGCTCAGGGCATGATTCAGCGAGGAATCAATATGTCTTCTGTCGTTGCCGACTGCGCTGATCCCCAGCTCGATCTTCTGCCACATATCATTGGACCCTGTTTCAGCAATAGAGACATTGAATCTGGATCTGACCCTGCCCACTATGCTCTTGACGACCTTTCGTTTTCCTTTGAGAGAGCGGTTGTCATGCAACCGAAATTCTATCTTCAGGGTGCCGACTACCATCGCCTAGAGCTCTGCCTGTAGTTGTTTCATCTGGTAGACCTCAAATACGTCGCCCGGTTTGATATCGTCAAAATTCTCCAGCCCGATACCACACTCATATCCCGACTGAACCTCTCTGACATCATCCTTAAAACGCCTGAGCGAGGAGATCTTACCGTCGAATACAACCACATCGTCACGCAGGAGCCTCGCATGGGCGTTCCTCTCCACGTGGCCATCCGTGACCTGACATCCGGCCACGGCGCCCACTTTGGGGATGCGAAATATCTCTTTGATATCTGCTCGCCCGATTATTTCCTCCTCATAGACCGGTTCCAAGAGGCCGGCCATGGCCAAACGGATATCATTTATCGCGTTGTAAATGACATTGTAGTATCGGATATCGACCTTTTCTTTTTCGGCGATTTCGACAACACGGGGATTTGCCCTGACATTAAAGCCGATAATAATGGCACCGGAGGCCGAGGCCAACATCACGTCCGACTCTGTAATGGCACCGGTCGCCGAATGGAGCACACTCAACTTGACCTCTTTTGTGCTTTGTTTGATGAGTGATTCTTGAAGCGCCTCAAGTGAACCCTGGACATCGGTCTTTAAAACGATGTTGAGTTCCTTTACCTCCCCTTCCTTTATCCTTTCAAAGAGGTCCTCCAGACTGACCAGACCTCTCCTGGCCACCGCATGTTTTTTGCTCCTTTCCCTGCGCATATCAATGATCTGTTTTGCGGTCTTTTCATCTTTTACAACGATAAATTCGTCCCCGGCCATAGGTACGCCGGATATCCCGTATACCTCCACAGGCACAGAGGGTCCGCCCGATTTTGCCTTCTTTCCCCTATGGTCGAGCATAGCCCTGACCCGACCATAATGTTCGCCGCAAACAAAGAGTTCGCCTGGTTTGAGTGTCCCGTTCCTTATAAGAACGGTGGCCACAGGGCCTTTACTCCTATCCAGCTTTGCCTCGATAATACTTCCTCGAGCCGCCTTATTGGGATTTGCCTTTAGCTCAAGCATCTCCGATTGGAGCAATATCAGCCCCAGGAGATCATCGACACCTTCACCTGTCTTTGCCGAGACCTGACCAAAGATGGTCTCTCCCCCCCATTCTTCAGGGACGAGGTCTAATTCGGCAAGTTCTCTCTTCACCTTCGCCGGGTTGGCATCTTCTTTGTCGATTTTGTTGATTGCGACAAGGATAGGGATATTCGCGGCACGGGCATGATTGATGGCCTCCTTGGTCTGGGGCATCACGCCATCATCTGCCGCCACGACCAAGACGATTAGATCGGTAACGCTGGCTCCCCTGGCCCGCATGGCCGTAAAAGCCTCATGACCCGGGGTATCGAGAAAGACGATGTCTCCTCCTTTGCCCTTGACATAGTAGGCACCGATATGCTGGGTGATTCCGCCCGATTCCCCTCCGATGATGTTGGATTCTCTTATAAAATCGAGCAGGGAGGTCTTTCCATGGTCCACATGTCCCATAATGGTCACCACCGGGGGCCTTGGACTCATGTCTTCGGGGCGATCTTCTGTCTCTGCCAGGAGATGTTCCTCCTGGAAGGTATCTAATTCAACTTCATAGCCAAAGTCATCTGCCACAAGGGCCGCTGTCTCAAAATCCAAGGGTTTATTGACGGTGGCCATGATACCCTGGCCTATCAACTTCTTGATAAGATCCGCCCCCTTGGTCCCCATTGCCTTGGCCAGTTCGGCCACCGTCACAAATTCCTGGACCTTTATCCTCCTCTTTATGGCCTTGGGGACTGTGATCTCAGTCTGTTTTTGTCTTTTGACAACCTCTTGGGGTTTCTTAGCCGTCTTTTTCACCTTGGGCCTGGCCACACGCCCTTCGTAAAGATCGGCCCTTTCATAGATCGCCTTTTTCTGACGGCGGAAAAGGCCCCTGGGTTTGACCTCTATCTCTTCTTCCCTTTTCCTATCTTTCTTTTTGGGCGGCTTGACCCTCTTGACCGTCTCAACCGGTTCTTCTCCCAAGTCCAAGACTGGAGGTACCACGGCTGGGGCGGGGGGCTCCACTTCCTTCTTCTCAACCCGCTTCGCCACGAGATCGCTCAGAGGTCCCTCCTCGGGGAGCCTTATGATCTTGGCAGGCTGCTCTGCCTTCCTTTTCTTTACCTTCTTGGGTTTGATCTTCGGTTTGACTGGGAGTTCAGCCTCCTTCTGGACAGGGGCCTCCACCTCTGGGGCCTTTTTCAGCGCAGCAGCCTCCTTCCTGCTTTCAGGGACAGGTACGGATGGCTTTTCCACGGCTGGCAACTCGTGTTCGGTAATGGCTTCATCCGCGGCCGGCTCTTTGATCTCTGCCTCTTTCTTTGCCTCCTTCTTGGTAATTACTCGCTCGGCTTTAATCTCTTTTGGCCTTATCTCCTCTTTGATCGGCTCCGGGGCTGGAGGCGCGACCTTTTCCACTTTCTCTGCGACAGGGGCTTCTGGTTCGACCTTAACGATCTTCTTTCGCCGGCGAATGACAGTCGGCTTGATTCGCCTTTCTTCAACTACTTGCGATACCACGCCTGAGACAATCTCCTTGGCCCGCGAGACGGTTTCCTCGTCAAGGGTGCTCATATAGTTCTTAATCTTCAGCCCGCCGGCCTGAAGCTTTTCTACAAGCGTTTTGCTTTCCAAGTTGAGTTCTTTAGCAAGTTCGTAAACTCTGACTTTGGCCATATAACCTCCCGATTCAAGTGTCTCGGAAAATACCTCACCGATCATCCAAGGCCATCAATATTAAAAGAGACAAGCGGCCCGGTAAATCTTGGCGCTCGTATCACGTCTCATAAGCTATGTGCTTGACTCCGGCAATCAAAATCCTCAATCGTATTTACTGCCCCCTGTCCCTGTCTTCTCGTATCAATTTAGCCCTTTCCCAGTAACATCTCAAAAAACAGGGGGAAGGTGTGGCATGGGGGTCTTTTTTTCTTCCACATGCCCCCATGCCACACCACTATCGATTTATCCCCTGGTTTTTGAAAAGTTACTTTTTCCATCAGTTTAGCCCTTTTCAAAATTGACACTTGGACAGGGAAATGGGGGTTCGGAATCTCCGTTCCCCGGGTTTCAAAAAGCTAAAGTGTTACGTCTTCCCATATTACTCCACAGAGGCTGGGGGACAACGAAATGGGCCCTTCTCTTCTGAATGCCCTCTTTAATACCCGCTCCTTTTCAAGGTTTTTCCAGCAGGAACTACTGGGACAAACATAGGCGCCCCTTCCCTTCCCCTTGCCCCAATCGTCTCGAACCACCAGCCCGTCGGGGTCCAATACCAGCCGGATCAACTCGCTCTTTCCCTGTTTCACGCCGCACCCAATGCACGTCCTTTCAGGAATATGTCCCTTACGACCCGCCATGGGGCACTTCCTCGCTCACAACTTCATCATCGGTCTGGATCGGCAAGGCCTCCGGCTCCGGGTCTTGTTCCACATCGGTGTCAGCGACCTTCTTATCGGTGTGCCTGATGGCATCTTCAATGAGTTTTGCAGCCCCCTCCTCGCTTATTCCCTTGATAGCGGCCAGGTCAGCGACCGAGGCCTGGGTCACATCTTTGGCGGACCTATAGCCAAACTCATACAGATCAGCAGCCCTTTTTTCGCCCACCCCCTCCAGCTCCAAGAGGGACTTGTAGCCTTCTTTGAGGCTCTGATTATAATTGGTCTCTCCGATTACGTCTAAATTCCAACCCGTAAGCCGGGAGGCCAGCCGGACATTTTGCCCCCTCCTCCCAATGGCAAGGGATAACTGGTCATCTGGGACCACCACCTCCATGGAGTGACTGGCCTCATCAACGATGACCCGTATGATTTCCGCCGGTGCAAGGGCGTTACATATAAACTTGGCTGCATCGGGGTTCCAGGTCACAATATCTATCTTTTCGCCACGGAGTTCCTGGACCACTGCCTGAACCCTTCTGCCTTTCATCCCTACACATGCCCCCACCGGATCCACATCAGAGTCCCTTGACGTAACCGCGATCTTGGCCCTCGAGCCCGGCTCCCTCGCAACCTGCATAATCTGGACGATACCTTCAGAGATCTCGGGGACTTCATTCTCAAACAGGGCCGATAGAAAATTGGGGTGGGTGCGAGAAAGAATGATTTGCGGTCCGCGACTAAACTGTCTTACCTCCAGGATATAGGCCCTGATTCGATCTCCCTGTTTGTATGATTCCTTTGGAATCTGCTCCTTGGGGGGCAGCTCTGCCTCTGTACGACCCAGGTTCACAATAATGGAGCCTCTGTCGAAACGCTGCACAATCCCGTTGATAATCTCCCCCCGTCTGTCCTTAAAGTCGTCAAAGACAATGTCCCTTTCGGCCTCTTTTAATCGCTGCATAATCACCTGTTTGGCCGACTGGGCGGCGATCCGGCCAAATGTATCCGTATCCATTTTGATGCCAAGGCTGTCCCCCAATTCAGATTCGGGATCCATTTTGAGGGCTTCTTCCATGGAAACCTCAAGGTGTTCATTGGTCACAGTATCGACCACCTCCTTGAATTCGAAGACCTCTATCTCCCCCATTTCTTCGTTGTAACTGACCTCCAACTCATAATCGGGTCCAAACTTTTTCTTGGCCGCCGCCTTTACTGCTTCCTCAAGGGCCTTTATCAACACCCCTTGCTC
The DNA here is from genome assembly GCA_964639275.1 of uncultured Desulfobacteraceae bacterium. Classification (GTDB taxonomy): domain Bacteria; phylum Desulfobacterota; class DSM-4660; order Desulfatiglandales; family Desulfatiglandaceae; genus CAZXCQ01. Next base: position 20,317 of record CAZXCQ010000092.1, read on the forward strand.
AACACCCTTTTCACGGCTCACTTGCTCAATCATTCTTGTCAGATTTGAAACCATGTCATATCACTCCAGAAAAATTCATTTCCGCCCGATCGATAATCCCCCAAAAGACCTTTAAACTTGTATCTCTTATTTGTCGAATTCATATACCAGGGTGGCCTTTGCCACATGTTGCCAAGGGAGGGCGATCAGGTCCTTTTCTACCTCAAGATACAGTGTTGCGTCGTGGAAATTCCTTAGATAGCCCGTAAAGTTCCGGCGCCCCTCCAAGGGTCTCTCCATCTTGACCTTCACCTTTCTTCCAATGGCCCACAAGATGTCCTTTTCCTTTTTAAGGGGCCTGTTAAGGCCGGGAGATGAGACCTCGAGGACGTATTTATGGGGGATGTAGTCCTTTACATCAATGAGATCCCCGATTTCTCTACTGACTCTCGCACAGTCCTCCACGGTTACGCCCCCCTCCTTGTCCACAAAAATCCTGAGCACCCATCTGCCATGCTCAGAAAGATATTCCATATCTACTAGCTCGACATCCATTTCAACGAGGATCGGCTCTATGAGCGGTGCTAGTGCCTTGGTAACCGAATCAGATGTAGCCATGTGCCAAATAAAAAAAAGCGGGCTCCGGCGCCCGCTTTTTTACTGTAGACCAAAATATTCAGTGGTTTATTACATAAGATCCCTTGGGAATTATGAGAAAACCAGCGCCAAGTCCACAATTCGAAGAAAATGAAACCTTAAAAGACATGATTGACAACCTAAAAGGGGGGGGGCGCCCATATTCAGCCAAGCCATGGAGCGGGC
>CAZXCQ010000093.1:0-20986 GCA_964639275.1 uncultured Desulfobacteraceae bacterium
ACCCCTTAGGGCTATTGGGTTGGTTTCCGATACGCCATTTTGTGACGGCCGCTAGACCATGTCATATGGGGGCATGTGGAAGAAAAAAAGACCCCCATGCCACACCACAATCGATTTATCCCCGGGTTTTGAGAAGTTACGCAATTTTCGCGTGAAGCTATTTTAAAACCAAATCCAAGTCAAGGGACTATCAGATGCCGAGAAATGCTGGCATCAAATCATGTCCCCTTTGAAAAACAAGACCTGATTCCCTGGCAGAACGTTCTGAAAATCCAGGGCCTTTGGTCGGGGTGGCCAGTTCTTTTTTGCTGGCCCATGCAAATGGGGTCGGGTCGTCTACGTGGGTCTTTTTGCTTATGGCTGTGAGGTGGTCGCTTGCAACCAGTATACGGTAATCCCCGAACACGGTCATCCCTTTGAGGATGGCGCCCACGACCTTTTTGTCAAAGGCCTCAATGGCCTGGATCTTTTCATCGATCTTTCCATTATGACTTGCCTCATCGGGGGCTTCCACGTGGACAAAGACAAAATCAAGCCACTCCAGCGCCTTTAGCGCCTCCTCTGCCTTGCCAGCATAGTTGGTATCCAGATAACCGGTGGCCCCATCGACCCTGATCGTCTCGAAGCCTGCATAGATCCCGATGCCTCTTAACAGATCCACGGCGGAGATAATGCCCCCCTGAAGGCCAAACCTGTCGCCAAATAGGGGCAGTTTCGGGGCCTTTCCCTGTCCCCATGGCCAGATGGAGTTGGCCACGTTTTGACCTTTCTCGCTCCTTGCCGTATTGACCGGGTGTCCTTCAAGATACTGCCATGACTGACGGATGAGACCGGGGATCGGATTCCCTTGGGTATTATTCAGATAGGCCGCCATATTCTGGTCGAGCACGTCATGGGGAGGAATGGTCTTGACCTCCAGAGGTCCCCCATCCCACACCAGGAGGTGCCGATAGGCCACTCCGGGATAGATCCTGATGCCAGGGATGATCATTCTTTTTTGTAAGCCAGAAACGATCCCTCCTGCCTCTTCAGTGGAGATGTCGCCTGAGCTATGGCTGATCATAATAATTTCATCATCAGACCGCTGATCCAGTGTGACCAGATTCATTCGAAAGGCCACCTCATCTTCACCCAGACTGACACCCAGACTCGCGGCCTCAAAAGGGCCTCGCTCGGCATGATAGACCCTGGGGTCGTAACCCAGGAGCGAGAGGTTGGCCACATCGCTCCCCGGCCCCATACCGTCCGGGATGGTCTTTACAAGACCCGTCCTGCAGGCAGCGATTTGATCCATATTGGGGGTCTCAGCCACCTCAAGTGGGGTCTTCCCATCCAGCTCCGGCAGGGAATAATCGGCCATGCCGTCTCCCACCAGGAGCAGAAAACGTGTGTTAGATTGATCCCTGCTCATCATCTCGTCAACGGTTCTCCACACGGATCATTACTGTCCGGTCCATGACCACATCCAGTTGGTCGATCAGTGAAACAGCCTTTCGGACGTTTCTCTCCTGGGCCTCGTGCGTCAGCATCACAACCGGCACAGAACCTCCCTCCTGGCGACCCTTCTGGATCACAGAGGCGATGCTGATCTGGTGTTCGGCCAGGATCCCTGCGATCTTGGAGAGCACCCCGGGGCTATCCAGGGCCGAGAATCTGAAATAGTACTCGCTGGTATGCTCCTCCATGGGCTGGATCAGAATCCCTTTGTCGGGCGGGCGAAGGTGGGCAAGGGGGGGCATTGTCCCATTTGCCCCCAGCCGGATATGTCTCGCGAGCTCTATAATATCTGAGACCACCGCACTCGCCGTGGGCCTTTTGCCTGCCCCCAGACCAAAATAGAGATTGGGCCCAACCAGATCACCCTCCAGGTAGACTGCGTTGTATGCCTCGTTGACATTTGCCAGGATATGATCCCCGGGGATCATCGCGGGGTGAACCCGGGCCTCTATGCGATCCCCCAGGTTCCGGCCAATTGCCAAGAGCTTGACGCTGTAACCGAACTCACCGGCAAAGCGGATGTCGTCGGGGGTCAGAGAAGAGATCCCTTCCCTGTAGATCTGCCCAAAAGATGCCGGTCTCCCGAATGCAATGGAAATGAGGATGGCCAGCTTGTGCGCCGCGTCGGTCCCATCCACGTCGAGGGTAGGCGGATCTTCGGCAAGACCCAGCGCTACCGCATCCTGAACGACCTTGGTATAGGGGTGGCCTTCCTGGGTCATTCGCGTCAGGATGTAGTTGGAGGTCCCGTTTAGAATACCCATGATCGTCTGGATGTGATTGGCGGAGAGGCCGCACCATAGGGCACGAACAATCGGTATTCCTCCACCCACACTCGCCTCAAAGGCCAGACTCACTCCGTAGCGCTCGGCGCCCTGGTACAACTCCTGGCCGTGCTCGGCCAGGAGCGCCTTGTTGGCGGTGACGACATGTTTGCCCCTCTCCATTGTCTTGAGGATATATTCTCTTGCCGGTTCCAGGCCACCAATCAGTTCTACGACGATATCGATCTCCGGGTCATTGATGATCTCCATGACATTCGTAGTCAGGAGGCTGGTCTCTACCGGAACGCCTCTGTCAGAATCAATATCGAGATCGGCGATCTTTCGGATGACCACTTCAGCCCCGGCACGGTTTGAAATGATGTCGCGGTTTTGGATTAGTGCCTCAACCGTTCCAGATCCCACTGTTCCGAACCCAATGATCCCCACGTTTATCTGCTGCATTTTCCCTCTTACCAGCGGCCGGATACCTGAATATCCTCTGTCGCACAACTTCGAACGGGTCTTGGCCTGAGGCTCAAGTTTGAAGGTGTGACTTCCCTTGCGCCCTTTGCCCTGGGCCTATAATATCTGCTTGATTCCCCTGATGGCTTGTCTGATCCGATGGGGGTTCTCCACAAGGGCAAAACGGACATAGTCATCCCCATACTCACCAAAGCCGATGCCCGGGGACACAGCCACCTTGGCCTTATTGATCAACATCTTGGAAAACTCCACCGAACCCATATCTCTGAATTTCCCGGGGATCTTGCCCCACACAAACATGGTCCCCCTGGGCTTCTCGATTTCCCAGCCCACGCGGTTGAGTCCATCAATGAGGACATCACGGCGCTCGCGGTAGGTGTCAACGATCTCTCTTACGCAGTCATTGGGTCCGTTGAGGGCGATGATGGCCGCGATCTGAATGGGCTGAAACATCCCATAGTCGAGATAACTCTTTATCCTTCTCAGCGCGGCAACCAGTGTCGGATTTCCCACGCAAAACCCCACACGCCATCCAGGCATGGAATAGCTTTTGGAGAGGCTAAACAGCTCAACCCCGATATCCTTTGCCCCGGCAACCTGAAGGAAGCTGGGGGGGTTGTAGCCGTCAAACACCAGATCCGCATAGGCAAAATCGTGGATGACGGCCATGTTATGGGCGGTGCAGAATTCCACGATCTTTTTGAAGAATTCAAGATCCACCACAGCGGTCGTTGGGTTGTGCGGGTATGAGATGATCAGCATTTTCGGGCTCGGCCACGTCTGTTTTGTGGCTGTAAGGAGGTCTTCAAAAAAATCCCTGTCAGGACCGATGGGTATGCTTCTGAGATCTCCACCCGCGATAATGACGGAATAGGGGTGTATGGGGTATGTGGGGTTCGGGGCAAAGACCACATCCCCGGGGCTGATGGTGGCAAGCACCAGATGGGCGAGCCCCTCCTTGGCACCGATGGTGGCGATGGCCTCCAGGTCCGGGTCCAGGTCCACGTCATAGCGCCGCTTGTACCAGTCGCAAATGGCATGTCTCAATTTGGTGATCCCCATGGAGGCGGAGTATCTGTGGTTCTGGCCCTTTTGTGCGGCCTCGATGAGTTTGTCCACGATATGTTTGGGGGTGGGGATATCGGGGTTTCCCATCCCAAGGTCTATGATATCCTCTCCCTGACGTCGCGCCTCCATTTTGATCTGGTTTACGGTGGCAAAGACATAGGGCGGCAGACGATTCATTCTCGTGAATTCTTGCATGACCTCGATCTCCTCGGGTAAGTTCTGGTCCGGCTGACTGAAGTATAGAAGGGAACAGCGGGGGGAGAAAACCAAAGGGCCCACGTGGCTTCAGTTACTGTCGGCCAACCTCATTAAAGAGGTGTTTATTACAACATGGGGGGGAAAAAATCAAAAGTTAATTCTTCTGTAACGCCTTAGCCCTTTGAAACCCGGGGAATAGGGATACCTTTGGCCACCTTTTTGGGGTCAGGGACGGTGACCGGGACCGGTGAGCCCCGGTTGCCGTCCCCTTTTACCCTTTCACTTCTTGGGTGTCCTGTCGAGCTTGCTTCTTACAAAGTTGAACTCGCAGTACTGGTTGGTCAGACATAACTGAGAGGGGAAGTTGAAGACCCATTTGTCATAAAGGCCCGTCAGTTTGAGGTATGTTTCAAATATGGCATAGTTACAGTCCACCTGGATCTTCTGGTTGTATTTTTCCGCCTCGTCCGGGGGAAGCAGGTTCCAGATCACCTGGGTGGTATATGGGCAGTCATAGCAGCGCAGGGTAACCCTGTCTTCGGTGTCCTCAACGATCTCCATGGGATTACCAAACAGCGCAAAACTCTTGATCATGATTTGGGCGATGTCGTGGATGGTCCAATCCGTATCCTCCGGCTTCTTCCCGATGAGTTCGCAAAGCCCGGGCCACTCCAGCCTGGAGCGAATCTCCCACATCCTGGCATAAAGCTGGGCAGCCCTCTCAGTACCCACCTCCTCTTCCATGGCCGTAAAGGCGGCGTAGTCATGTAAGGTCCACAAGACCATGGCATCATTGTAAGCCCTCTCCCAGGTATATTCGGGGTGGAGCTTCATGATCTCTCGCATATTCTCTATAAAGCTTTCTTTTCGCATGTCCTTTGCACATTTATTACAAGTCATATCAAACCTCCTTCCTTATTTGTTGGTTTTGGCCTTTTGCTAGACTTCTTATCTACTTCATCCCATCTTCAAAACTGGGATAGGGGTGCATATTTGATACCCATGCTCTCGGCCACGGCTTTATGAACAACTTTTCCATGTATCAGGTTCATTCCCCTGGCGATCGCCGAGTTTCCCTTCATGGCCTTCTTGTAACCCAGATTGGCGATTTCCAGGGCATAAGGAAGTGTCGCATTGGTGAGGGCAAAGGTCGAGGTCCTGGGGACAGCCCCGGGCATGTTGTTCACGCAGTAATGCACGATGCCTTCTTCAACATAGGTTGGGTTGTCGTGGGTCGTTGGATAGCTGGTCTCGCAGCATCCGCCCTGATCGATGGAAATGTCAACGATAGCGGCACCCGGTTTCATTTTTTTGAGGAGGTCTCGCGATATCAGTTTGGGGGCGCGGGCGCCGGGGATCAGGACAGAGGTGATAACCAGGTCGGCCTTAAGGACCTCTTCCTCCAGGTTTCCCTCGTTAGATATCAATGTGGTCACGCTGCCGCGCATCACATCATTGATGTAGTCCAGACGTTCCTGGTTTATGTCCAGGATGCTGACCCTGGCCCCGTTTCCAACCGCGCTGAAACAGGCATGAAGCCCGGAGACCCCTCCGCCAACAATCACCACATATGCCGGACGAACCCCTGGAACACCGCTGAGCAGAATCCCCATTCCTCCTGTCTGCGCCTCGAGGCAGTGCGCGCCTGCCTGGACAGACAGCCGGCCGGCAACAGCGCTCATCGGGGCCAAAAGGGGGAGCGAGCCGTTGTCGGTCTGAATCGTCTCGTAGGCAATGCCAATAATCTTTTTCTCGATCAGCTTTTCGGTAAGACCTCTGTCAGCGGCCAGATGGAGATAGGTAAATATGATCTGGCCCTCCCACATCAAGTCAAACTCCTGGGGCAGGGGCTCCTTGACCTTCAGGATCATGTCCGAATCTGCCCATACCTCCTGGTTACTTCCCTTGATCTGGGCGCCTGCCTGAGCGTAGATTTCGTCGGAGAAGCCACTTCCCAGACCGGCCCCGGCCTGAATCAGGACCCGATGGCCCCCCTGCACCAGTGTCCTGACGCCAGAGGGTGTAACCCCCACCCTCCTCTCGGCCACCTTTAATTCTTTGGGAATACCTATGATCAACGTCTAATCCTCCCGATCGTCTCTAAAAGGTTCTGTATCTACTCACAGGTGATTTATCGGTGCCCTCATCTCAATCTACACCCATATGACAAACGGAGCCTGGCCTCTTGAGCCCAATAGCGGCCTCCATAATCTCGTGCAGTTCCTACCAAACCAGCTGATGAACACCATAACCTTTGGTAAGTCCTTCTACCATATTGTTTTTATACTCCCAAATCCTCTTTACGAGCTCTCAAGTCACACCAACTATAAAGGGTACCGTTTCTTTCTCTTGCTTACCAGAATGTACACCGCAGCATGCTTATTCACTGTCCCTTCCTGGATTCCGCCTTTCGCCGGAATGACGAATAAAAGAACTCACTCATAAGGTTAACGCTTATTACCAGATGGGGTCGCACGGTCACGATTTCTTTTTGCAGAAAACGGATCTCCCGCGTTAATGAGTGCGGCATATCAACGCGGAAAGGTGATACCCGTATCACTGGCCACACGCCAGGCCGCCACCCCGATGACTTGGGCCACTGCCTTGACCGCATTCCAGTCGATATTGTCCACGTGCTCGTTGTCGCTGTGGTAGTTGGGGTCGTCGGCCTTCCATATGCACATGGCGGGCACTCCGTGCTCATTGAGATGGCCCTCTTCGGGTGTGCCCCATCCGCCCCACAGATGACCGAGATGCACCCCTATTTCCTTCCCAACATCCTCAACAAAGTCATTGAGCTCTTTGTTGTGCTTGACCTGGTGATCGGGCTGGTCCGGGTAGGTGCCTCCGTCTACGATGCGGGCAGGACCACCGACTCCCACCATATCGATGTTGAATCCCGCAACCGCCCCCATCAGGGTACCTTCCTTCTCCCTCCTGGCGATATATTGAACCATCCCATCGGAGATACCCTCTTCGGAGCCGGTCGAAATAAACTCTATGGTTCGCTTGGGGGCCGGCATTTTGGCCATCACAGCGGCCAGCATCATGACGGCAACGGTACCGGTGCCGTTGTCATTGGCGCCACTACAGGCACCATCGTCACGGTGGGCGTGGATGAGCACCCTCTCCTCCGGGTTCTCCGTTCCTGGGATAAAGGCCCGGACATTGAAACCGTCACGGGGCTCTGTCTGGCAGTCTACCTCTATGCGTGCCCGAACCCCGCCCCGCCCAACGGCATGGAGCAATTCCATGGCGTCCGTACTCCCGATGGTCACACAGGGAACGCTATTTTCTCTGGCTGGGTAATCGTTCTGCCACCCCCCGCCATGATCCCATCTCCCATAGGAGTGGGATGGCGTAAAGGCCACCGGGCTGGCGTTACAGACAACGAATGCGAGAGCGCCGTGTCCCTTTGCCCGGGTCGTAAAGCTCCCGAGCCAGAAAAGCGGGTCTGCCGAACTGGCCTGCGCGAGGGCGATCTTCCCCCTCACGTCAGTGGCAGCAAATTCTTCCTCCGTTCCCTTGCCCACGAATACCACTTCACCTTCCACCCCGCCTTCCGGTGTGGGATATGAATAATAGGCGGCACGAGAGACCAGTTTACGATCAAGCGGGGGGCCTACTGTAAAGGTGGTGTCCCGATACTCCCACGACAGGGTGTTGAATTGATCAAGCTCCACTTTTAGCCCCAGGGCCGCGAAGTGATCCGAAACCCATTCAATTGCCTCCCGATCAGCTTCGGTCCCGGACATGCGGCTCCCGATCTCCTGGGAAAGGTAGCGATCCCATTCATACATCTCCCAGGGGTCGATCCCTTCCAGGATGGCCTTTTCTTCTTGGCTGACCATGGAAGTGCCTCCCCCTATCCTGCTCCGTGGATCTTTTTGACGATCCTCGCGAAGTTTGCGCCAAATTTCTTACACGTCTTCTTCCGCTGATCGTCCGGTGCCCCAACCGAAAGCGGGCCGTAGTGCCCGCCCGAGGTAAATCCCGGGACAATCATCCCGTGGACGAGAAACGCCCGCAGGATATCCAGGATGGCCGTCTCTCCGCCACCACCCAGGTCGCCGCAAGACGAAAAGGCGGCGCCGACCTTTCCCTCCAGTTTCTTGTAATGCTTGATGCTCTCATCAATAAACCGTTTTACCTCAGCGGTGGTGGCAGCAAAATAGGTGGGGGCACCGATAATGATCCCTTGGGGTTCGAGCAAGTCATCTACACCGGCTTCTTCGATTCTCTTTCGGACAACCGCCACTCCTTCGCTCTGAACACCTTGCTCGACGGCCTCTGCCATGGATGCCGTGTTTCCGGTCTTGGACTGATAGATGATCAATATCTTTGTCATAGATTCCTCCTTTCTTAATAGTAACGCTTTAGCTCTTTGGTAGCCGTTCAGGGGTTCAGAGTTCAAAGGTTTCGAGTTGTTTTTTTACTGAACTCTGTTTAAGACAAATGAGCCTCAAAGCCTCAATGGATCTCTCAATCGAATTGTTGTTCCGCCATTTTAGGCATGAACCAAGCTCCTGTGCCACGAATTTGCTTTTTCAACCCAAAGTCGCAACGAAAGTTCAGACGTGACACATCAATGACTGAAATATGGATTGAACATCGAACCTCTGAACCCTGAACCTTTAACCCCGTGAACGGTTACTCTCTTTGAAACCAGGAGAATGGGTCAAAAGTGCCCGTTTTGAGGCATACCCGTTTGGGTCATTGTCTCTTTGTGAACCTGATCCGGCAGACATTATCGCCGCAGCATTGGAATTTATCCATGGTAAAGGCGTATCGGTCAAATACCCCAAGGGCCTTCAATATGGCCTCATAATAGTTAGTCGAGACCGGTGCCTCACACTTGAGCGTCATCGAGCGTGCGGTCTCTTCACCCAGCATTTCTCGCATACTGTACCAGTAGGGGCAACAGAGTATTTCGGCTTCATGAACATCCGGGTCGTGCCGGGTCACCTTATAGGGACAGGCAATCGATTCCCAATAGATCTGAGAGAGTCTGCCGAGCTTATCCATATCCACATCATCGGGCCCGGAGATCCCGACGGTCTTTTTTGCTCCATCCAGTTCAGCCAGGGCGAATGTCTCCCACAGGCCCATATAGAGGGGGAATCCGTCCTTTGTGCCCAGATGATTCTCGAGTCTCAGGTAGATATTGAAATCAAACAGGGCAAAGAGTCTCACCCAGTTAAGAAGCGATTCGTTGATATCCCTTCCGGAACCCTTTATGGCCGGATGATTCGAATCCGCCAGGATCTGAGAGAGCGTCTTTCCAATCTTCTCGATATCGATCGGCCCTGTGAGACCAATTTTTTCTTTGATGGCCTGGGGTGCCGTTTCGGCCACATGGGTCCAGATATCTTTTAGGATCTTCTCCCTTTTGTCCTTTTCGACGCCGACCAATCCTTTAAGAAGATTGGAATAATGAAACGCAAGCCCTTGAGACCAGGTAAAGATGTCATCTTCTGCCTTGTGTCCGATCTCTGCAAGGCTTCCAAAAAGGCCAAGAGATCCCTGTGATCTTTCTTCCGTTGCTTCCATTTATTCCTCCTTCGGTTAGGAAATGAATTTGAAAAACAGTCCTTTACTTCCGCAGGACTTTTCCTGGGAGAATACCCTTAACCTGTCCATTCTCCAGCAATACCTGGCCATTTACGATCACATAATGGATCCCCTCCGGGAACTGCCTGGGATCCTCGTATGTGGCCCTGTCGCTGATTTTTTCCGGGTCAAAGAGAACAAGATCGGCAAAATAGCCTTCTGCAATGATTCCCCTTTCCTTGAGACCCAGCCGATTTGCTGGAAAGGATGTCATTCGCCTCACCGCATCCTCCAGGGGAAGGAGCTTCTCTTCCCTGACATACCTCCCGAGGATTCTGGGATAGGTCCCGTATGCGGCCGGGTGCGGTTTTCCCCGGCCGATGTCTATGGCGTCGGTGGCATACCCGCCCAGGGGATGCTGAATTATTGCCCTTATGGGTGCGTCATTGTTCCGATCCCCGGATACCCCGAAAATCAACTGGCTGATCGCACCCCCTTCTTCAACCAGGAGGTTGGTAATGGAATCAAAGGGGGATTTTCCTACCCTTTGCCCCAGCTGGACCAGGTTTAGCCCTTCAAACCCCTTATTCTTTTCACTGGGGATGTAACCGATATAAACCTTTTCCCATCCCGCGGCCTTTACCAGGTTGTGGGGCCAGGAACCGGGGAGCCAGGTGGGCCATTCAGGGACAACCTCTTCAATATCCTTTTCGATCTTTTTCCGGCTCTTCGGATCGTTTACCCTTTCGACGAATCTTGGCCATCCCCCGTCCAGACTCCAGGGGGGGTAGATGGCAATCATCATCGTCATGGCAGCGGTGTAGGGGAACATATCGTATGCCATATCGATCCCCCTCGCCCGTGCCTCTTCGTCCATCCTGAGGGTCATCTCAATTTTGTGCCAGTTCTCGTGGCCAAAGGCCTCGTAGTGTGACCGGTGGACCCTGCAACCGGTCTTTTCCCCAATCTCGATCAGTTCCTGCTGCGCCTCTATATCGGTTTCGCTGGACCCCCTGATGTGACTCGTATAGATCCGGTCATATTGCGACACGATCTTCCCCAGCTCGGTGAGTTCATGGGTGTCTGCAAACATTCCCGGGGCATAGATCAAACCGCTGGACAACCCAAAAGAACCCTGTTCGAAGGTCTCCTTAAGAAAACCCTTCATGTCTTCGATCTCTTCTGGCGAGGAAATACCGCCGGAAAAGCCTTTTACAAGCGCCCGTATTGCACCGTGTCCCGTAAGGGTACCCACATTGACCACCACCCCGTTTTTCTCCACGATGTCAAGATATTCCCCCATACTGTTCCACTGCCAGGGGACCTTGTCCGGGGTCATCCATCCGACACTTGCCTCCATCACCGGCTTTATCTCGTCCCTGACCGGGGAGACGCTGATACCGCAATTTCCCATGATTTCAGTGGTTATCCCCTGTCGGACTCTCCCTTCAAGGAGGTCGGGTTGTTTTTTATTCAGAAAGATCATCTCCGAATGGGAATGCATATCAATAAACCCGGGGGCCAGTGCCATGTCCTTGCCGTCAATGATCTTTTGGGCATCCCGGGTTTCCACGCGGCCCACGTGTGCAATCCTTTCCCCTTTGATCCCCACGTCTGCGTAAAACCAGGGATTGCCGAGACCATCTATCACCTTTACATTTTTTACTACTAAGGAGTACATTTTTTCCTCCCCGGTCAAGTCCTATCATAAATCCAGCTGCCCCTGCTGGACCAGCAGGGTTGCCAGATCATAATACTCGGTAATCCTATCAATCTTTCCCTCTTTGAGCCGGAAGAAGTAGGCAATACGCAAATCCACCGCTTTGCCAGTCGGTTCCACCCCTCGGAACACCCCGCTGTTGGTGGCCTTCCACCTGACCTGGCAGATCACCGCATCCCCGTCAAAAAAGGTCTCTTCGACCTTGGCGATGCAGTCCGGATACCCTTTAAATACGTCTGAGTAGGATTTCTTAAAGGCGCTCATACCGGTAAAGGGTTCGGGCTCTGCAACCTCATCCGCAACAATCGTCTCTGTGCAAAGTCCTCCCATCCTATCAACATCGTGATCATTCATCGCTTCGAAGAAGTCCTCGATCAGTTGAATCGATCTTTCCCTTTTCATTTCAGAACCTCCTCTCTCTCTTCAATGATGGTCAACCCAAGCTATTTTGTGGCGCAGAGATATCTCTCTTTTACCTCATCATTTGTCGCAAGCTCGGCCGAGGCGGATTCATATACGATCTTTCCCTTGCTGATAATAAAGGCATAATCAGAGACGCCCAGTGCGAGTGGGAGATTTTGCTCTACCAGGAGAATGGAAAGCCCCTGTGTCTTTAGTTGGCCGATAATGATCCCAATATCCCGGACGATCTTTGGGGCAAGGCCTTCTGAGGGTTCATCCATCAAGAGGAGGTCGGGGTTGGTCATCAGCGCCCGGCCGATGGCGAGCATCTGTTGTTCGCCTCCGCTGAGGAGGTCCCCTTTGAGATGAGCGCGTTGCTCCAAGATGGGAAACTGGGAATAGGCCCTATCCAGGGACCATTCCCCGGTCTTCCCCCGCGACCTGGCCGCAACAGTGAGATTCTCTTTGACACTCAGCGATGGGAGTATGTTTCGTCCTTGAGGGATCAGCCCGATGCCCATCTTGGCGATGCGGTAAGGCCTTAGGTTGGTGATGTTCTTGCCCCGAAACCGCACCACCCCCTCCCTTGGCGGGGTAAAGCCAATGACCGAGCGAATGATCGTTGTCTTTCCCATGCCATTTCGTCCCAGGAGGGCCACAATAGTCCCCTGCGGGACCTGCATGGAAACACCGTGGAGGACATAGCTTTCCCCGTAATAGGTATGGATATCCACCAGTTCCAGGAGGGTCATAGAATCACTCGATGCCCATGTAGATTTCTCTGACCCTCTGGTCTGACTCGATCTCATCGGGTGTTCCATCCGCAATGATTTCCCCGTAGTGGAGCACGATGATCCGTTGGGCAACTTCAAATACCAGGTCCATGTCATGGTCCACAATCAGGACGGTGTTGTTTGATCCAAGGTTCTTGATGAGGCCAATGATCTCCGAGCCTTCCTCTTTGGTCAGTCCTGCGCTCGGCTCATCGAGGAGAAGCAGTCGCGGCTCCAGGGCAAGACCCAGATCAATTTCGAGTCTCCTCTGCTCGCCGTGGGCCAGATTCTTTACAGGCTCATCTCTTCTTTCCCACAAACCCAGGGTCTTGAGGGTCTCAACGGCCTTGTCATAGACCTCTGTAAAGTCCTCAACCAAACGAAACATCTTGAACCGACTCGCTCTGGTCCCGTGAAGTGTCAACAGGACGTTATCCATTACAGTCAGCCTCTTAAAAAGGCTGATGATCTGGAACGCTCGGGCCTGGCCAAGATGGGCCCGGGCATGTGTTGGCAGGTCCGTCACGTCCTCTCCGAAGAAGTAGATCCTGCCCGATGTTGCTGAGAGCTGTCCGTTGATCAGATTGAACAGGGTGGTCTTTCCTGCGCCGTTCGGTCCGATAATTGCCAGCCGGTCTCCCACCTCCACAGAGAAATTGACGTCACTGACTGCCTTTACACCACCGAATTGTTTGGACAACCCCTCAACTCTCAGCGATTCCATATCGATGACTCAGCTTCTCCCAGATTCTCCAGAGGTAAACCCCGATCCCGTCTCTTGCAAAGATGATGGTCAGAACAAAGAGCCCCCCCAGGATCAGCGGCCACCGCTGCGGCAGAAAGATGCTCGCAAAGGTCTCCACAAACACGAATACGGCGGCACCGATAACCGGACCCAAAAAGGTCCCGAGCCCCCCCATGATGGCCATGACCATGGGGATAAAGGAGGTGCCGATACCCAGATGGTTTGGAGAGACAAAAAAGTTGTAATAGGCGAACAGGACACCCGCGATACCGGCAAAGGCCCCCGAGATCACAAAGGCGCTATACTTGTAAAACCACGTATCATAGCCCACCGCTTCCATCCTGGACTCATCTTCTCTTATACCTGTCAGGGCAAGCCCATAAGGCGAACGTACCAGACGGTAGAGCAATACAAAGCTGATAATAAAACAGACGAGGACCAGGTAGTAGAACGATCTCGTATTCAGACTGAAACCGGGTATGCCCAGGCTTGGCAATGCAATACCGGTGATCCCCTGCATGCCCTTTGAATTCAGCCATTTTACATTCCATGCAAGGCTGTAAAGCATCTGCCCCAGGGCAAAGGTCACCAAAAGGAAATAGATGCCTGATGCCCGTAAGGCAATAATCCCAAAAATGGCGGCAACAGAGGTCGCCACAAGCAAACCGAGGGGAGCGGTAACCCAGAACAGATCCACTCCTCCGTGGAGTTTCAGAAGGGCCACTGTATATCCACCGGCGCCAAAAAAGGCGGCATGACCGAGGGAAAGGAGTCCCCCGTAACCAAAAACGACATTGTAGCTCATGGCGAAAAGGGCAAGGATGAGAAACCGGGTCATCAGGCCTTCGCTGTATGTGGACAGAAAGAAGGGAAGGATGAAAAGGATCAAACCAGCGGCCATGTAAGGGGTTGCTCCCCTGAGCGAATTGTGTTTCCTCCGGCGTCCGGTGGTTGACATTTTCTAGATCTTCCTCCCGAGAAGTCCTGTGGGGCGAACAATCAGAACGACAATCATGGTCAGATACATGGTGAACATGGCCAGCTGTGGAAAGACCGCCTTCCCAAAGGCATCCACCACTCCGATAAGAATCCCGCCCAGGAGTGCCCCCTGTATGGACCCCACACCTCCGACAATAATGACGATCAAGGCAAGCAGCAGCACCTCCAGTCCCAGGTCGGTCCTGACGCCCAATAATTGCGCCCCGATGACCCCTGCCGCTCCAGCGATAAATGAAGAGACAAAGAAGATAACTGCAAAGGCCAGCTCCAGGTTAATCCCCAGCCCCATGGTGGTTTCCTTGTCATCCATGCCCGCGCGGACAATGGCACCCATCCGGGTCCTATCCTGTAGCCACCACAACCCAACGGCAAGAATGAGACCGATCAGGATGATGGCTATTCGGGCCTTTGGATAGGCCCTGCCCATGATCTCAAAAGAACCGGTCAGGAACCTGGCAGTAAACGGCATTCTGGGCCATCCCCCCCACACCCAAAGACACACGTTACTCAAGATATAGACAAAACCAAAGGTCAACAGGACCTGTTCGTTGGGCTGTTTATAGAGATGGCGCAGCAAACCCCGTTCTATGGCCAGCCCCACCAGACCGGCGGAAAGCCCGCCTGCCAGAATCCCGAGACCGAAAGTGGCCCCACACTTCACGGCCACGGTCCAGCCCACGTAGGCCCCGACCATATAGATGGCCCCGTGGGCAAGGTTTGTGATCCCCATGGCCCCGAGCACGATAGACATGCCGGCGGCGATGAGAAACAACACCATGCCATAAGACATGCCGTTAAGGAGGTTGATGACAAACCAGTCCATTGTCTTTCCTCAAGACAGGGGTTGAGATGAGGCAAAAAAAGGGGCGGTGGGGAATTGGCCCGGACCGCCCCGGACGGACAACTACTTCTTCAATCTCGGATCAGTTACAGCCTTATAGGTCTTGATGGGATTCCAATAGTATTGATCACCCTTTTTCTTGAGTTCCACGATATAGTTGTTCACAAGGGCCACCCCCTCCGGGCTGACCGCCAGTGGTCCCTGGGGGGTGTCAATCTTTACCTTTAGCAGGGCAGGCCACATCTTATCAAAGGAGTCATCCCCTCCTGTGGCCTTCAACGCCGCCAGGATTGTGAGGGTGATGGCATAGGAGTTGGCCTCCAGACCACCCGGTGCCTGGCCGAAGCGCTTGGTCATGGCCTCCACCCACTTCTTGTTGATGGGGGTATCCATCGTGGCCATATAGAGTGCCTGGCCTTTTAGTCCCAGGACCCAATCGCCCAGCTGGGAGGTGATCTGTTGCGGCATATCGGAGGCCAGCGTGGTCCCGAGCAGGGGGATCTTCACCCCAAACTCGTGATACTGGGAGAGGAAGAGCTGGGCCGCTGAAGGCCCTTCCACAAAGTATCCGATGCAGTCGGCCTCTTTCAGGGATGAGAGGTAAGGACCAAAATCCTTATTGCCCACCGGCCACCAAACCTGCTGGACCACCTTTCCCCCCTTTTCTTCAAATGCCATCTTGATGCCTTTGATAAACCCGTGTCCCCCGGCGTAGTCGGTCCCCGCCGTGATCATGGTCTTGTAACCGAGTTCGGCCGCGTAGTAACCCACAGGGGCCGTGAGCCCGACCAGTGTTGTCGGATAGATAAACCAGTTTTTGTACTTGGTAAGTTCGATGTCACCACAGTAGAAGCTGGCTGTCAGGACCTTTTTGTTTGCCAGATAGGGCGCAATGGCCATGTGGGCATCACCCATCAGCGGGCCAATGATAATGTTGACCTGATCTCTCTCAACAAGCTTTTTTGCCTTTTCCAGACAGACATTCATGTCTGCTGCTGCATCTTCCGGGATCAGCTCGATCTTTCTGCCACCGACCGTATAGTTCACCTCTTCAAGTGCCATGACGATCCCGTTCTTAAAGAGGGGGCCGATAAAGGCGATCGGGCCTGTGAGGTTTAAGATGGTACCTATCTTGATGGGTTCGGCTGCCCGGGCCGTTCCCGGGGGGACCAGAAAAACCGGGGAAACCATAAGACCGATAGCCAGAAACAGGATAATGAGTCTTTTCATCTTCTTGCCCTCCTTTTTGAAATTAATAATCATCTTTCCCTTGCCAAACCACCAATCCTGCCCGTCCCCTGACCCGTTTTGCCAGGCAGGGAGACCCGGATTGGGTTCCTCTCCCTCTCTATTTGTTCAGGGTCGCACAGTCCCATCCCACCTGTTGATACATATCCACCAGGTTCCAGTGGTCTCTGACATATTTGATCTTTCCCTTTTCGATAAAGGCGACCTGGCAGTACTGACAGTCAAATTTTTTTCCGGTTGCGGGCATCCCGAAGAACTCCTTTGTGATCGTCCCACTGATCCTGCCCATATTGACAACCCGGTTCCCCTGGACCACAAAGGCCTCGATAAACGGTTTGAAATCAGGAACCGCATCCACCCACCCCACCCCGAATTCCCGGATCTTATCGTGACCGGCAGCCGGTTCACCGGTGATGTCATAATAGACACCATCTTCGGCCATAACCGACAGAACCATGTCAACGCTCTGGGCTGCCCATCCCTTTAATTCCGTCATTACAAGCCCCAGGTTTTTTCTTTCCTCTGGTGACAAATCTTCAAAAGAGTCCAAATCCTGGTCCAGTAAACTTTTCTCTGTCATGAGCCATTCACGCGTCTTCATATTCCTGCCCTCCTTATCCAAAGATTTGTTGCTGTATCGATTTAGCCATTTTCAAAACTGCAAAGAAGACCCGCCCTTCTCGCCACCACTACCCAATATAGACCCTGGGGACCCTTTTCCCCACGGCGCAGACCACTTCGTAATTGATCGTGCCGATCCTGCCCGCTATCTCATCTGCGCTGGGTTCTTGGCCAAAGAGGATCGCTTCCTCACCAGCTTGAACATTCCCTATACCAGATACGTCAATCATACACATATCCATGCAGACCCGACCGATCAACGGGGCGCGTCTTCCCTTGATAAGGACATATCCCCGATTGGACAACAACCGGCTGTATCCATCGGCATATCCAACCGGAAGGGTTGCTATAACGGCCCTCCTGTCGGTGTAAAAGGTTCGACCATAGCTGATGGGCGTCCCGGCAGGAACGGATTTTACATATCCAACATCTGTCCTCAGGGTCATGGCCGGTATTAGTTTGATGCTCCGGCTCACCTCCGGGGATGGGTACAGGCCATAGATCATGATCCCGGGTCTTACCAAGTCCAGATAGGATTCCGGCAGGTCCAGTATGGCGGCACTATTGGCCAGGTGCCTTTTGGGAACTCTGAGTCCGGCATCCGCGATCTGGTTGCAAAGGTCACAAAAAATCTTAATCTGTCTTTTTGTAAAGGTCTTGTCGGTCTCATCGGCAGAGGGAAAATGGGAAAAGATGCCTTCCAGGACCAGGTTTTTAAAGCGGCTCACCTTTCTTGCCAGGTCTGGGGCATCCTGGGGGGATACCCCAATCCGGCCCATTCCCGTGTCCACCTTGATGTGCACCCGAATGCGGGTCGATGCCTTTGTGGCCTCCTGATCCAGGGCCTCGGCCAGCTCCACTGTGGATATTGCCTGTTCCAGCCCGGAATCTACTGTCTTGTATGCCTCTCCGGGTTGAATAAGCCCCAGGACCACAATGGGGACATCGATTCCGGCATCTCTGAGTTGCTGGCCTTCCTCGGGCAGCGCAACACCAAGACAGGTGGCCCCACTCCTCAGGGCTGCACGGCTGACCTCAACCGCTCCGTGACCATACCCGTCTGCCTTGACCACCGCCATCAGGTCCCTTGTGGCCCCAATCTCTTTTCGAATTTCGGCGATGTTATGGGAAATGGCGCCGAGATCTATGACTGCCCTTGTGGGTCTTCTGGCACTGTTTCTAGGCTCCGCCTTGACTACAGTATTTGCCTCTTTGTCCATTCGGAAACTAGGCTGTTCCTGCCGCCTTGATGTCCAGTGATGCGATGGCCTCGCAGACGAAATCGAGCGAACTCTTTGAATCTTGGGCAAGGAAGAGGTGGTCTTCCCGGGTAGGCATATACCCCTCTGAGAGCCTTATGGCGTTTTCGATATAGGAGAGACGGATCTTGTACATATCGAAATCCTCCACTCCCATTTGTTCCGCCTCTTTGGGAATGACAATCGTCTTTCCGGGGACATTCTCTCTGGGATGACCACGTCTGACCTCGATCCCATTCTCTCTTGCAAAGGTGAGCTGGGAAGAAGGCAGCTTTCCAGCAGCCGTATATTCTGTCTCCTGGACCACCAGGATCTGATCTTTGTCCATTTCTCTGGCAATGGCAATGGCACCGGCCAGGGAGGTGTTTCCAGCGGGCCCCCTTTCCATACCTTCGAGCTTTGCCAAGAGCTCTGTCGTATAAAAGACCTCACCCTGGGTGACCAAGACGTATCGGTCCAGATAACGAAGCCCACGGGCACAGTTTCTCGGGACATCGGTCCTGTCGGGCCAGGTCAGGAATGGGATGCCAAAACCGGTATGCCCGGTGGTAAAGGACTTTTTATTGAAATCAGAATCGCTGGCCATATGGAGGCCACGAAGATCTACCGAGACGCCCACCACAAGCGTGTCATGGCTTCCCGCCTTTATCAGGCCACGGGCCGTTCCCGTCACGTTTCCTCCTCCTGCGTGGGTAATCAGCACCATATCGGGGAATCGGCCCTCTCTATCAAAGACCTGAACTGCAACCTCGTATCCGAGCGTCTCTATCCCCAGGACGCTCGTTGGGACATAAAGGGATGCGCTAAAAAAGCCGGTATCCTCCAGTACCCGGAGCATGATATAGAAGAGTTCCGGACCGACTGTCAGCTGCCAGACTTCAGCCCCGTAGGCCTCGCAGGCCCTGGTCTTTTCAAGAATTTCGGGTTGCCCCACCTTTCTGCTGTCGTAGACCTCCTGAAGAATAATCGCCTTGAGACCGCGTTTGGCGGCCTGGGAGGCCACAGCCGCCCCGTAATTTCCGGAGCTGGCGGCCACCACTCCCTTATATCCCAGCCTTTTGGCATGATAGACTGACAGGGCTGCCCTGCGGTCCTTAAAGCTCCCGCTCGGGTTGGCTGCCTCATCTTTAACGAAAATCCTCGCCCCTTTTCCAGGGGGAGAAACTGATCTGACAAGTTCGGTCAAGTTTCTTAATTCAATTAAGGGGGTCTTTCCCACACCGGTCTCAAGGAAGATCTTCTCCACATCTTCAAGAGAATATCCGCAGGAATCCATGAGCCCTTCATAATCGAAGGTTATGGGTGACCTTTCGAATTTGCTGTAATCAATGCCTGTAGCCCTGTCGAGGATGTCCCTTTTCCGGGCCATCACCTCTGAATAACTGCTGCCCATTACCACTTACCCCTTGCCAACACGCCTTGTCTGTCTTATTAGCTTTCTTGCCTCATTTCCGATGGATAGGATCTCCCCTTGAGGCTCTCCAAAATCGTGTTCATATTTCGGGTTCACCAGACAGAGCGTACCGGTCAGCTCCCTTCCTATCAAAGTCTCGATCTTTACGGCATCGCCGGTTTTGGCGCTCTCATCCATCAGGAAGCCCTTGATCCAGCCTTCATAGGGCATTGACTTTGTTGAATCAGGAAGGTTATCAGACCTGTGGTTCGGCTCCAAAATTATTTTGTGAATCTGAACCAAATCTCCTTTTCTTGCTTGTAGCATCGTTGTGTACTACCTTTCGTTAGAAGCCTGGGGGCGTTATCGCCCCCACCATAACTAAAGGACAATTACCCGTGTTAGTAAACCTATGAGGTTTGTTTTCATCAATAAAGATGGAATCTCCTGCTTCGAGGTGATATATCTCCTCCCCAATTTCAAACCGACATTCTCCCTCGAGTACAAGGGCAGCTTCCTCTCCTTTATGGGTCATCAGAGACTCTGCGCTAGAGCCCCCAATTTCTAGTCTTGTAAGCAACAATTCAATTCGGCGGTTGGTGTTCAAAGAAACCAACTGATAGGTCAACCGTGAGTCGGTATTCACCAAGATCCGCCGTTCATTCTTTCGTACTACCGGGCCATTGGTAGAGGGGCCTTCTTCAAAAAAGGAGCTCACCGGGATCCCCAGGGCAAGGGCCATCTTACGGAGAGAGTTAATGGATGGATTGGTCAGGCCCCTTTCCACCTGGCTGATAAAGCTGAGGCTCAGGCCAGTCTCGTGGGCCAGATTGTGAAGCGTCATGTTTAGGGCTTTTCTTGTTCTCCGGATTATTGAGCCTCGATATATGGCGGATGGATCGTTCATTGATCCCTTCAATTTTAAATATTACTGAAATTGAATGGCATTCCTGACCGGGCCTTCCCAGTGATGTGTTGTGAACCCGGTATAATTCTGATAAAGGCGGAAATTGCGAGAAAACGGAATGTTAACCCTCTGGCAGGTGAGAAAAGGCCTGTCATCTCCCGCCAGACTGATTTTTATAATGGGCCTGGAAATCTTGTCAAGGATTTTTTGTATATCAAAAATAATTTCAGTGCTGTTTATAAATAGCCGATTTAATTAATTATTTTATTTCACATATACTGAAATTAAGAAAAGCGGCTTCTAGGGGCTTTTTACGAGAGGATCAACTTCCTCAATGGGTGATTGTGAGGAAGCCGAAGCCCTGGGTCGGCCTGAAGGATCCTCTGTGCTTCTTCCTTTGCGGCCACAAGGAGTTGGGGTTCCCTATAGACCGCCCTCATGTCCAGTTCTCCGACCCCCGCGTGTGTCGTCCCCCGGAGGTCCCCCTGCCCCCTCAAGTCCAGGGCGCGTTGAGGGGT
>CAZXCQ010000094.1:0-20972 GCA_964639275.1 uncultured Desulfobacteraceae bacterium
AAAAGACCCCCATGCCACACCACAATCGATTTATTCCCGGGTTTTTGAGAAGTTACGCCTTTTTCAAAACTGACAATTGGGCAAGGGAATGGGGGTTCCGTTTTGAAGGGTGTATCCCTGCCTAAGGCAGGCAAGCCTGTCTGAGACCGGAATCCTCATTCCCCGGGTTTCAAACGGCTAAAGTGTTACCAAGAATCAAAATCATCAGTGGAAACAAATGGCGCCTCATTCGTTTATTAACATTGTGTTGTGTTAGAATAAAAAGGCACAAGTAATAAAGAAGCTGATTAAATAGTGGACAATGGGATATCTGTAACTAATCTATATTCTTTGGTTGCCTTTTAGGGCTTGTGCAGATATAAGTTCACAGAATTGGCGACCAGTTTCGGGTCAGACTTGGCTGCGCTGATGCAAAAGGAGGGTTAGAGAATTGGCTATTCATGTTGCTATGCCCAAATGGGGCCTCACCATGAAAAAGGGAAAGGTTACAAAATGGTTTAAAAAGGAGGGGGATTCCGTACAAAAGGGTGAGGCGTTATTTGAGGTTGAAACGGAGAAGATCACGAACAAAGTCGAAGCCCCTGCCAGCGGGATCCTGTTTCAGATCGTGATTCTGGAAGGAACAACCGTGCCTGTTGGGACCATATTGGCTGTCATAGCCGAGCCGGGTGAACAGCCTGAGCGGATCGAAGGGATGCAGGTGGGTGAGGTGGCAGAAAAGGAAGCACCGCCTGTTGCCGGACCGGCACCGGCAGGGCCCGAAATAGCCAAAGAGAAGAAGTTCGTACTTGCCACGCCTGCCGCGCGCCGGCTGGCAAAGGAACTGGACGTGGATCTGTCCCGGGTGCCGGGCACAGGGCCTCAGGGCCGGATCACAGAGTCGGACGTAACCAGATATCATGAAGAGGGGCCGCCGCCACCCAGGATCACACCGTTGGCAGAGGAGATGGCGAGGCAGGCCGGTCTGGACATTTCCACCATTGCCGGTACTGGAGCGGATGGCAAGATCACCAAGGAAGATGTGGAACGGGCCTTGGAGACCCTGGAAAGAGAGGAGGTGGTAATGCCTGTCGTGTCTATCCCCTACACGGGCATGCGCCTCTCCGTTGCAGAGAATATGCACGCGAGTCTTCAAAATTCGGCGCAACTTACCATCTTTACAGAATTGGACGTGACTGGAATGGTGAGTTTTCTCAACCAGGCCCGAGAAGAATATAAGAAGGACGAGGCCGTGAGGGTCTCTTATAATGATGTCATAATCCTGACAACCTCTCGCGTCTTGAAACGCTTTCCTGTCATGAACTCCACCCTGGTGGGAGATGAAATCCTGTTACACAGTGCGGTCAATATGGGCATTGCTGTGGCTTTACCCGATGGGCTGATCGTTCCGGTGCTCCGGGATGCCGACAAAAAGGGGCTTCGGGAGATTGCCAAAGAGGCGAGGGAACTGGCTCGGAAGGCACGCGGAGGAGATCTGAGCGTTGACGAGGTCACAGGTGGAACATTTACCATTACCAATCTGAGCATGTTTGAAGTGGATGGCTTCACTCCCATACTGAGGTCGCCTGAGACGGGGATACTGGGGGTCGGCCGGGTCAAAGAAAAACCGGCCGTCCATAACGGCGAAATCACCATTCGACCCATGATGTTTCTGAGTCTGACCTTTGACCACCGGGTAGTAGACGGTGCTCCCGCCGCCGAGTTTTTGGAAACCGTGGCCCGGTACCTTCAGCAACCGACATTGGCCCTGACGTAGTTTCTGGATAATCGCCTGACCCGGACAGACCGGAACTAAAGAAGAATCTCTGGCAAAGGCGCCACGTTTTCTGCGCAGATTTTCCGGCATTTTTTATCTTTGTGACCCCGCAGGTCTGGAAGATCGTACCGGGGCGGCTCTGTGTGATAGAAAAAACACAGGAAATATTCTCTGCGCATTTTGCGCAAGAAATGACTCATTACATACTAAAACCATGATGAGGCAAGCCAATGCATGATGTGATCGTTATTGGTGGAGGACCCGGTGGATATGCAGCTGCCATCAGAGCATCTCAACTCGGAGCAAGGGTGGCGCTGATCGAGGCCTCTGAAATCGGTGGCACCTGCGTAAACCGGGGTTGCATCCCAACCAAAGTCTGGATGCGAAGCGCTTCTCTTCTCTATTGGATAAGAAGGAGTGGACAGTTCGGGATCAAGACCACCATCCAAGAGGTGGATCTTCAGGCGATCGTGGAGAGAAAGAACGGTGTGGCGGGAGATATTCGGATGGGCATGGAAGGGCTCCTGGCCAACAACGGCGTTGAAGTCATCATGGGCCGGGCCCGGTTGAAAGGCCCGCGTGAAGTCTATGCAGATGGAAAGTCGCTGCAGACAAAAAAGATCATCCTGGCTTCGGGCAGCCGTCTCGAGATTCCGGATGTACCCGGTCTGGAAGAGGCTGCAATGACGACGGATCAGCTGCTTGAACTAAAAGAGATGCCTTCTTCAGTCCTTATCTGGGGATCACCAGGACCCATTGAAGTGGAGATGGCGAGTCTGTTGAATCTATTTGGGTCTCACGTGTTCCTGGCAACTGAATCGCGTAGACTTCTTCCCAGAGAAGACGGTGATACAAGCCAGCGGCTTGCCCAGGCCTTGAGGGAACAGGGGGTGGAGATCCTCCCACGCGCTGTCCTTCAATCGGTTCGAGAATCGAAGGGGGGCTTTGAGGCCAGACTATCCGGCCCCGAGGAACGCACTGTTGAGGTTGAGAGGGTTCTGGTTTCCTCCAGGAGGCCCAACACGGCCCTCCTTGGGATCGAAGAGGCCGGTCTCCAATTGAGTGAAGACAATGGCATCCAGGTAAACGAAAGATTGGAAAGTTCTGTAGAGGGGATCTACGCCATCGGGGACGTCACAGGCGGATGGATGCTCAGTCATGCCGCTTCCTCAATGGCTGTCACGGCCGCTGAAAACGCCATGGGAAACAACCGCAAGTTTCCCTTTCACTTGATCCCGCGAGGCATTTGGACCATCCCCGAGGTGGGCACCGTGGGCATTTCCGAGCAAGAGGCCGAGGAGCAGGGAATAGACATCGAGGTGGGAGAGTTCCCCTATGCCATTAATGGCCTGGCAATGGTCAGAGACGAGACCGAGGGCGCCGTCAAAATCATTTCAGATTCCAGGTACGGTGAAATCCTGGGGACCCATATCGTGGGAGCCAATGCGACAGAACTGGTGGGAGAGGCTGTTATGGCCATGCAGCTTGAGGCCCGGGCCAGTGAATTGGCTTACAATATCCGGATGCACCCGACATTTTCAGAGGGCGTGGTGGATGCGGCAAGGGATGCATTGGGATGGGCCTTGTATCTTCCGAAACAGTGATGGGTGAATGGGTTTGATCCGGAAATGGAACGTGGATTAGAAATCCTCGAATGGGGCCTGTTGGATTACGGGAAGGCGCTCCAGCGTCAGAGGCGCCTGGTCGAAGAGGGGATTTCAGGGTCCTCTCCGGATCGTCTGGTGCTGGTGGAGCATCCGCCGGTGGTCACAATCGGTCGGAGCGGCGGGAAGAAGGACCTGCGTATTTCAGAGGAAGCCCTCCTTGGAAAGGGTGTGAGGGTGCATCGAGTGGATCGGGGAGGCATGGCAACCTTCCATGGTCCGGGTCAACTGGTGGCATATCCCATTTTAAGGCTTAGAGACCAAGACCCGCACCTCTATCTTAAGACCCTTCAGGACACCCTGGCAACTGTCCTGCGAACCTATGGCCTGAATCCGGAATTCAAAAACGGAATACCTGGCGTGTGGGTCAATTCAGCAAAGGTGGCCAGTATCGGCATCGCCGTAAAGGAATGGGTCACCTATCACGGTGCGGCCTTGAATGTCAACACAGACCCCCGGTGGTTCAACTGGGTTGTCCCCTGCGGGCATCCCAATGAGAGAATCACCTCAATGGCACGGGAGCTGGGGCATCCGGTTGATATGGGCGAGGTAAAAAGGGTGTTCGCAGAGGCCTTTACGGATCTTTTTGGATATGGCAAGACGCATCGGGGCCACAAAAGACCCTCAAGACGTCCCTACTGGTTGATTACCAATGCCCCTGACACCCTGGCAATCGATCGCATGGAGAAGAATCTGAGGGAATGGGGATTGGCCACTGTGTGCGAAACTGCCCAATGTCCTAACCTGGGTGAATGTTTTGCCCGGGGGACAGCCACCTTTATGATATTGGGGACCCGGTGTACAAGGAGATGCCGTTTTTGTGCCGTGGATAAAGGGGCTCCACAGCCTATTGAACCCGCTGAACCGGACCGTGTGGCCCGAATGGCACAATCCCTGAATCTTGATTATGTGGTGGTGACATCGGTAACCCGGGATGATCTTCCCGATGGCGGTGCAGCACAGTTTGCACGGACCATCGGGCTTATCCGTAAGAGATCATCGGGCGCGAGAGTTGAAGTGCTCGTCCCCGATTTCAGGGGCTCTCTTTCTGCCTTGCAGATCGTATGTGAATCCCATCCTGACGTATTCAATCACAATATGGAGACGGTAGCACGCCTGTATCCCCAGGTGAGACCCCAGGCACACTACCGCCGATCCCTGGCGGTCCTGGAGTATGCCGCCAGACAGGGAATGCGCGTCAAATCAGGTCTCATGCTTGGTCTGGGGGAGACAGAGCGCGAAGTCAAAGAGACATTTACTGACCTCAAGAGGGCGGGGTGCCACTATTTGACGCTCGGGCAATACCTGGCGCCATCCAGGGAACATATTCCCGTTGCCCGATATGTCCCGCCCCCCGAGTTTGAGTGGCTGGCTGAAAATGCCCGGTCTATGGGATTCCAGGCGGTAGCCGCCGGACCATTGGTGAGGAGTTCTTATAAGGCGGGCGAGATGCTTCAAACAGAATAGGAGATAGGAAGCCGACTTACACTAGAAAGGAGGGGATATAGAGAATTTTTGACATCGTATGGATAGACCAACCTTTCGATTTCTCTAACCTTAACAAAGGAGGGTCAGAAAAATGAGTCTCACCAGTGAAAAAATGATCAACGTGTATGAGACCATGATCAAGATCCGGATGTTTGAAGACAGGGTGGGCCAACTGTTTGCCGAAGGCAAGCTGCCGGGCTTTGTCCACCTGTATGCGGGTGAAGAGGCAATTGCCACGGGAGTGTGCTCTCACCTGACCGAACGGGACTACATCACCTCAACTCACCGGGGTCATGGTCACTGCATCGCCAAAGGGGTCGATATCAATTCGATGATGGCCGAGGTTTATGGTAAGGCCAGCGGTGCCTGCAAGGGTAAGGGCGGCTCGATGCACATCGCCGATGTAAACAGGGGAATGCTGGGCGCAAATGGCATCGTAGGCGCCGGCGGTCCCCTGGCCTGTGGATCGGGCCTGATGGCCAAGACGCTGGGTACCGACCAGGTGACGGTCTGCTTTTTCGGTGACGGCGCGGCCGAGCAGGGGACAACGCACGAGTCAATGAACCTGGCCTGCTGCTGGACCTTACCCGTGGTCTTTGTGTGCGAGAACAACGGCTACGCCGAGACCACGCCGTGGGGCTACCACTGCGCGGCAAGAAATATCTCGGACCGGGGTGTGGCCTATGACATGCCCGGGGTCACGGTGGACGGAACGGACTTCTTCGCCGTCTATGAGGCGGCTGAAGAGGCCATAGACCGGGCACGGAAAGGCCAGGGCCCTTCTCTTATCGAGTGTAGAGGATTCCGCTACTATGGTCATTTTGAAGGAGATGCCGTCCTGTACATGACCGAAGAAGAAAAGGCGCGCAATCGTGCCCGGGACCCGATCGATAACTTTAAAAAGCGGGGCCTGGAACGGGGGCTGCTCACCGAGGCGAAAATCGGAGAGGTAGACAAAAAAGTTGCCGCGATCATCGAAGAAGCGGTGAAATTTGCAGAGGAGAGCCCCTGGCCCGACACCCAGGAACTCTATACCGATGTATATGTCAATTACCCATAGGGGGAGAAAGGGGGAGAAGCGATGGCGACACGTACGATAACTTTTCGGGAAGCGATCAATGAGGCCATGCGATTGGAAATGCGCCGTGACCCTACCGTGATCCTCTTTGGGGAAGATGTGGCGGGCGGTGCGACTTTGCCCCATATGGAAGGGGAGAACAAAGAGGCGTGGGGCGGTGTCCTGGCTGTCAGCCAGGGATTGGCCCCTGAATTTGGCCGAAATCGTGTCATTGACACGCCCATCAGTGAGTCAGCATTCATCGGCGCGGCCGTGGGAGCGGCTTCCACAGGTCTTCGGCCCATCGCAGAGCTGATGTTTGTAGACTTCTTTGGTGTCTGCTTTGATCAGATCTTTAACCAGGGTGCCAAACTCCGCTACATGTTCGGAGGAAAGGCCCAGGTGCCGATGGTCATCCGCTCGATGATCGGCGCTGGCCTTCGGGCAGCGGCACAACACTCTGAATGTCTCTACTCGATCTTTGCCCATATACCGGGGCTAAAGACTGTGGTCCCCTCCACACCCTATGATGCCAAGGGGTTACTCACGTCCGCCATCCGGGACAACGACCCAGTCATGTTTTTTGAGCACAAGGTCTTGTACGATATGGAAGGTGAAGTTCCTGAAGACAACTATGCGGTCCCCTTGGGAGTGGCTGACGTCAAACGGGAGGGTAATGACGTGACGATCGTCACCCTTGGCCGTATGGTTCACCTGTCGCTGGAGGCGGCCGAAAAGCTGACCGGTGACGGGATAGATGTGGAAGTGGTGGATCTTCGTTCTGTTTCGCCGATAGACAAGGATGCCATCCTCAAGTCGGTCAAGAAGACCCATTCGCTGGTGGTGGTAGATGAGGACTACCCCAGGTGCAGCCTGGCCGCGGATGTGATTGCCCTGGTCGCCAGCGAGGCCTTTGACTACCTGGATGCACCGTGTAAGATGATCACGGCACCACACACACCGGTGCCTTTCAGCCCGGTTCTGGAGGACGCTTATATTCCCAGCGTGGATACCATCGTCTCGAATGTCAAGTCGCTCAGGGAGTAACGCCCAAAAGGTGTGGTCCGTCACCTTAAAGGAAGGGTTATGTCAACGATTGGGATCATTGCCAACCCTGCCTCCGGAAGGGACATCCGTCGGCTGGTCGCCCATGCTTCCGTGTTTGACAATCTGGAAAAGGCGCACATCTTGCGACGGGTGCTCCTGGCCCTCGACGCAATAGGGATACAGCAGGTGATCTACATGCCTGACTACGACGGCCTTGTGGAAAGGGCGTTACGGGGGCTGAGACTATCACTAAAGGCCGTTCAGCTTCACATGGATATGGAGGCTGACGAACGGGACACGACCGAGGCGGCCAGGCGTTTTTGCGAAAACCACGTGGGCTGCATTGTTTCCCTGGGTGGAGACGGAACAAACCGGGCTGTCGCCAAGGGCTGCAACAACATTCCCCTGGTTGCGATCTCTACCGGCACCAACAACGTCTTTCCCACCATGATAGAAGGCACTGTGGCCGGGCTGGCAGCAGGCCTGGTAGCGAGGGAGATGGTTGATGTTGAAGAGATCACCTATGTGGCCAAACAACTGGAGATCGTTGTTGACGGTGAGATGGCGGAGATCGCCCTGATTGACGTGGTGGTCTGCGCCGAACTGTTTGTAGGCAGCCGCGCCGTCTGGGACCCCCACCGCATACGCGAGATCGTCCTGGCCAGGGCTGAACCTGACTGCATCGGCATGTCATCTATCGGTGGCCTCTTGCATCCCCTGGGCCCCCGGGATCCACAGGGGATGTATATACGACTGGGAGGGGGTAACACCAGTGTGCTGGCCCCTGTGGGGCCAGGGCTTATCAGCAATGTGGCCATCCAGGAATACCGGTTGCTCTCTTTGGGCGATGAGGTGGTTCTAGAACCTGCTGCGTGTACCCTTGCCTTCGACGGCGAGCGGCAGATGGAGGTCAACGACAATCAGAAAATCAGCGTTCGATTAACAAATCGCGGCCCGCGAGTGGTGGATGTGAAGAGATGTTTGCAGGGGGCGAGCCAACAGGGTATCTTCGCAGCAGTGACCAGAGGATAGGGGAGCGAAGAAAGGGGCGAGAATGATACCGGTCGGGCCTGGAATGTTGATGGGGGGTTTATGCTTTAGAAATTGAATTTGGGGTTTCGAGCGGGCGGATCAGGGTCAAAAAGGCCTCTGCCTATCAAGATCCTGTTATGCCCGGATTGAAAGGAGGGTCAAAATGGATCTTGGATTGAAAGGAAAGGTGGCACTGGTCACGGGCGCCAGCCGGGGCATCGGCAAGGCAACTGCGCTGACTCTGGCTGAAGAGGGTTGTAACCTGGCCATCTGCGCCCGAGGAAAAGAGGCACTGGATAAAGCGGCCGAAGAGATCAAGGCGAAAGGGGTAGATGTCCTTGCTCTTCAGTCAGATGCCTCCAAGTCGGAGGACAACAAGAATTTTGTCTCACAGGCCTTTGAGAAATTCGGCCGGATTGACATCCTTGTCAACAACGCCGGCACCGGTCGACTGACCGATCCCATGGATCTTCCCGAGGAGGAATTCAGACAAAACATGGATCTTATGCTATTTGGGCCTATCCAGTGTTCCAGGGAGGTCATCCCTTATATGAAGAAGCAGGGATGGGGACGGATTATCAATAT
Organism: uncultured Desulfobacteraceae bacterium; assembly: GCA_964639275.1. Classification (GTDB taxonomy): domain Bacteria; phylum Desulfobacterota; class DSM-4660; order Desulfatiglandales; family Desulfatiglandaceae; genus CAZXCQ01. The sequence continues at coordinate 8,630 of CAZXCQ010000094.1, forward strand.
CTCCTCGATTTTCGGGAAACAGCCGGGAGGGCTCTTAGACTATGACACCATCAAGGCCGCATTGATCATGGTGACAAAGGACCTGAGCAACTACCTGGCCAAGGACAAGATCCTGGTAAACGCGGTGTGCCCCGGGCCCACCCGGGGGCCGCTGTGGGAAGGCCCCGGTGCTCTGGGAGATCAACTGGGTCAGGTGTTGGGCATGACAGGTCCCGAGGCTGTCAAGTGGTTCGCGGAACAGAATATCCCCCTGGGACATCATGGTGATCCTGAGGATATTGCCAACATGGTGACCTTTCTGGCCTCAGATAGAGCAAAGAACATCACAGGCCAGGCGATCAACGTGGACGGGGGGATGGTAAAGGCCTTGATCTAAAAAGGCCCGTGCTTCTATCCCCTGCCCCGGCGGGCTTTGCAAACCCGGTTAGGATCTGTCCCAGATTTGAATGAGGGAATACTGATGATAGCCAGGCCGCTTTCCGGCTCAGGAAAGCGGCCTTTTCTTGTGGGAAAGTAACGCTTGAAACCAGCGAAAATGACCTCTGGATACATGACCGGTGGTCAGGCATTGGTTGGTTTAGAAAATTTGACACAAAAGAGGCTGCCACCGGAGGAGAGACATTCGGATTTTTCGCTGATAAAGGGGCATTGGCTGATTTTACCCGGGCATATGTCGCTATCCTTAGGGATAAACTCGCAGCGGGAACTCTCAAAATCGACTGAAAAACCATATCTTTCTGAAAACGTCTTGATCCTTAGCAGATCGGCACCGGCTCCCCCCGCGTTGAATTCATAGGGTCTCTTTGAGGAATATAGATCCGTATCCTGGGTATGAAAAAAACCTCCAAAAATCAGTTTCTGGTTTTCAGGTGTGATCCCCACACCGTAATCCCGAAACCCTATCCATATGTCATTGTCGGTATGTTTGGCACTGACCTCTATTCTCCCCTCGTCCGGCGTGTTCTCGATGGCGTTTTTTAGGAGGCCACGGAAAACCTTTGTAAGGATATTCCTGTCCATACGGAGCACTATTCCCTCCTCGAGATCCCTGATAATCTCAAGGTCCCTTCCCCGCATGGAGATAACCGCTTCATTACATATACTATCCAGAAACTCGTCGGCCCTGATATCCTCCATCCGGATCTCCTCCAGGCTGAAAAGGGATTCTATACGGCTGGAAATGACTTTCAGGAACTCTGAGCCCTTATCCTGCTCCTCTTCACTGAACTCTTCCACAAAACCGGCAGCATCGCGAATAATACCGATTATCTTCTCCTTTTCATCCACCGATCTTTGATTAAGAATATCATCAATCTTGAACTGAAGTTCCAGCAATCGCTCAAGATTACGCCGGCCTCTCTTAATAGTATTATCCAGTCCCGACAGATTCGCCTTCTGGAGTTCCTTTGACACCCTTGCCAGTACACCCGAGATCATTGCCAGTGGGGTCTTCAATTCATGGGACAGGTGATTGATAACCCTTTCCTTGGCCTTGTCCAGGACCTTGAGCTCCTCGTAGGTCTCCTCCAGCTCTTCATGAATCCTGGCGTTTTCAATGGCACCCCCTGCTTGTGCCGCAAGAATCTCAAGTATCCTCAAGTCCTCTAAGGTAAATTCCCCTGCCCTCTTATTGATCACCTCTATGACCCCCAAAATCCTTCCCTGGAATTTTATGGGGACACAGACCATGGAGCGGGTCCGAAAACCGCTCTTCCTGTCATAAGAGGGGTCCCATCTGGGGTCTTTATGGACATCATTGATGATAAGCGATTCTCCTGTCTGCGCCACATGCCCCCCGATACCGACACCAAGGGGCAACCGGATTTCCTCCTGAAAAAATTGAGATCCTTCGCCTCTCGACACCAACCAATAGAGTTCCCCCCTCTGAGGGTCCAGGAGCATAACGGACGTGGCCTCAGGGTTGATTATCGCCTCCGAAAGACTCATGACCTCGTTGAGTAAAGGCCTTAGTCTCAGGTTGGAGGAAATCGTCATGCTGGCCTGAAACAGGGTATCAACAATAGAGGCAAACTGGATATCTTCCTCAAGCTCCCTTGCCAGGAACGCCAGGGTGTTTTCCTCGACCGATCCTGCCGGTTCGACAAAGATCAATTCCCCCCTGCCAAGCACAACGGACTTGGTATCGCCGGCATCCTCCAAGAGACCCCTCAGGGTGTCCTCGTCTCTGGATTCAATGACCTCATTTTCGGTCTCACCAGAACCCTGGTGACACCCGTATATAAGTCCTCCGTATTTAAGAAAAACCCCGGAGCTCCCGCAAAAGCGCATGATCGCCCTGAGTTTCTGTCCCATACGGAGAAGGGAAAAATTCTTTTGCATAGATCTCGCCCAAAAGATCCTTTGTCTTCAAACAATTCACCTGCCCACTATTTTCTTGCCCTTCCTTACCTTTTTCTCAAGGACCTCCACCAGGTCCTTTCCCGTTTCCAGAATGTTCTTTCCCGTTTCCGCAGCCTCTTCGGCATGCTCCTTTACCTCGCGCACAGCGCCCTTGAGGTCTTTGCTGAATTCCTCGGGGGCCTTGTAGTAGTAATACCCCCCAACCCCAACGAGGATGAGCCCGACAATCAACGCAAACTTTAGGAGCTTCTTTAAGACAAAGTAGGCCACAAGGAGTATCAATGCACCCAATACGATAGCGGCTATGGGATGGGTCGTCACATAACCAAGAAAATCGTCCACAGCTGGACCTCCTGTTGGGTCGAAGTGTTGGCGGCCAACGATACCGCCTGCCCATGGCCCCCCTATGCCATAAACCCCGGGGAAAAACAATCCAAAAGCATTCACTTATCTATTGAAAAGATACGCTTGAGATCTCAAGAGTAATATCTTGTGTTTCACTCTGTCCTTGATTTGCCCTCGATTTAGATGTAGATTTGCGGCCCACGGAGGCAAGGGTCATGTTTTTCTTTATCGGTGGAATACAGCCAAAAACAGTCAACCTGGACGAACAGCCCAGGATGTGCCCCTCGTGCGGGCTCTACCAGGCGCGTCTGAGGCGGGTGGATCACTACCTGTCGTTTTTCTTTATACCACTTTTTTGTGTCAAGAAGGGGGTACCTTTTCTTCAATGCCAGAGCTGCGGAACCCTGGGCCGGGAATCCGGAGAGGTGTGGGGTGTCGGCCCTGGGGGGCCCGGTGATGTATGCCGCAATTGTGGAAGGGCCCTGGAGCGGTCATTCCGTTTTTGCCCTTTCTGCGGTAAACCCCTTTGAAAGGCCGGTGTGGTACAGGGCGACCTGGGTATGACCTTGACCCGAATGGATGTCTCTCATATAATCGCAGAATCATAACACTTTGGCTTTTTGAAATCCGGGGTATGGAGATTCCGTTTTGAAGGGATACACCCTTCAAAACGGAACCCCCATACCCCTTGTCCCAGTGCCAATTTTGCAGAAAGCTAAATTGATTCTCTAACTTTAGATTGTACCTTCTCAATAATTAGCGGTAAACATGTTTATTATCAGAAGGTCTGGATTCCGGCCCTTCGGCCATGAGCTCAGAGCCGAATGGCTTTCGCCGGAATGACGTGAACTTAGCCCCTTTTGTCATTCCGGCGAACCCAGGATCCGGTCCGGGGCAGGCCCCGGAATCCAGGTGTCCTCCCCCTAATCATTGAGATGTTACGTTAGATTTTGAAAAAGCTAACTAAATTAATACGCCGAATTCCGATCTACAGGCAGGAAAGGAGTCCATCAATGAAAAAGAAAGTGACCGTGATAGGGGCAGGCAATGTGGGTGCCACTGCGGCCATGCGGGTTGCCGAAAAGGAACTGGCTGACGTGGTCTTGATCGATGTCCTTGAAGGTGTTCCGGCAGGAAAGGCACTTGATCTGACAGAGGCAGCACCCATTGAGAAACATGATGCCAGAATCACCGGCGCCACCGGTGATTACAGCAAGGCAAAAGACTCGGATATCGTCATCATCACGGCTGGAATCCCCAGAAAACCCGGCATGAGCCGGGATGATCTCCTGTCAACCAACATGGGGATTATGCGGGATGTGACAAAGGAAGTGGCGGCCGTTGCCCCCAATGCCATCCTGATCATTGTGAGCAATCCCCTGGATGCCATGTGCCATGTGGCCTACGAGACCAGTGGGTTTCCAAAAAACAGGGTCATTGGTATGGCTGGCGTCTTGGACTCTGCCCGATTTCGTGCCTTTATTGCGATGGAGCTAAATGTGTCGATTGAAAACACCCATGCATTTGTCCTGGGCGGGCATGGTGATACCATGGTCCCGCTGCCACGTTATTCCACTGTGGCGGGTATCCCCATTACAGAACTGATGCCACCGGAGAGGATCGAGGCACTGGTTGAGAGGACCAGGAATGGAGGCGCCGAGATCGTTGGCCTGCTCAAGACAGGGAGTGCCTATTATGCGCCCTCTTCGGCTGCCGTTGAGATGGTGGAGGCCATCTTAAAAGACAAGAAAAAGATACTCCCCTGCGCTGCCCTTCTCGAAGGTGAATATGGCATCCATGACCTCTTCATCGGGGTTCCGGTAAAGCTGGGAGTGGAGGGTGTGGAGCAAATCATTGAGATCAAACTGACCGCGGAAGAGGCGCAGGCGCTTGGCCGTTCCGCAGATGCGGTGCGAAACCTGGTCGAAGACATCAAACGGCTGGGTTAAAGAGTTGTGAGTGACCAAACAGGGGCCTAGATTGGATGATATGGCCATCTTATCCCATCTTGAGGCACTGGCTCATCGCCTTGATATCAAGGTCCGCTATGAGGGGCTGCAAGGTGAGACCGCCTTTTCCACCGGCGGTCTTTGCCGCATCAGGAATCAACATATGATCATTGTAAACGAAATGGCCTCCACAAAGGAGAAAATCCAGACCCTGGCCAGGGCCTTGAGACGTTTTGACCTCAAGCGGGTTTACATCAAGCCCGCCCTCAGGGATCTCCTGGAAGCGGCGAGGGAGACAGAAAATCAGGGCCTTAAAATATGAGCATCTTCTTGGCTTTCTTCTTGGCCTTTCTCTTTGGCTTGAATAGAGTCCGTTTGTACAGCTCCAGATACTTGGCCAAACAGAGCTTCATGTCCTTCCTTTCGCAGATCTCCTGAATCCCCCGTATGTCGTGATAATAGTCAAGGTTCTGGTAGATCTCTTTGGATATCTGGTGTAGGTGCTGAGATCGGACCAGCCTTTCGTCCACCTCAAATCCTCTGGCCTTCATGACACGGGGCCCCGCGAAGATCACAAGCGCACCCGGTTCCGCAATTATGACATCCCCGAGGGCCGCATAGCTGGCAATTGCTCCGCCTGTGGAAGGATCCGCCAGGATGGATATATAGGGCAGTCCATGCCTCTTGAGCCGATTCACCGACTCGATGGTCTTGACCATCTGCATGAGTGCTGATATCCCTTCATAGAGCCTTGCCCCGCCCGAGCAGCAGAGGCTGACAAAGGGCAGGTTTTCCTGAATCGCAAGATCAACCCCCCTCCGGAACTTCTCTCCAAAGATCACACCCATGGACCCTCCGCAGTAATAAAAGGTCCCGATGCCCATCACCACCGGAAAGCGGTATATTTGTGCCCTCCCGACAACGAGCGATTCCTTAAAATGAGAACGCCCCTCCTGTTTGGCCAAGAAATCTCGATAGTAGCCGGTGATTGCAACCTCTTCCATGAGTTGGTCTACGGTCAGGTTTCGGTAAAGCTCATGAAAGGTCCCGGTGTCTGCAAGGCAATCGATCCACCCGCTGGCCCCGAGGGTGTATGAAAACCCGCATTCAGGACAGACATTAAAGTTGTCAAGCAGGGACTTGAGGGGGATCAGCTCCCCGCAGCCTTTTCGTTTTTCGCCCCCGCCCTGTCCTGCGCCGCATCGGACAAATTCGGTGTTAGACTCTATTTGCTGGGGGTTTCCGTAGTCGTCGGCCACCTCTATCAGGCTGGTGTAATTGACGATCTTGATATCCGGTGGGGGCTTGCGAAAGGCATTCTTGATAGGTTTTTCTACGTACCGCTTGATGTCATAAAGTCTCCCGCTCCCCTTGGAAACGCCGTACTGTTTGGCCCTGATCTCTCGTTTCTTGATCAGTCTGTTGATGCGGGAACGAGAAAGGTCCTTAATTGCCTTTACAAGAAATTGCCTGATATTTGCGGCGGTCTCTTCCAGATCCGTGACATCCTGAGGTGAAGGTACAATTCGGTCTATCACGTCCAAATCCTTGAGGTCCCTCGCAGTGGGCCTGAGGATGGTAAGGGCGTCCTCAATGCGGTTTGGGTCTCTGAATACAATGGAGGCCATGCTTTCGGGGGGCGCGGTTGCATAAAGGGCATCTTCCATTTGCCCCCTGATGTCGGTCACCTGGATGGCCAGAGCGCCCCCGCTCCCGCCTTCACCCAAGATCAGCGATATGGTCCGCAAGGGCAAGGTCAAAAACTCCCGGATCAGGTGGGCGATAAAAAAGGCCTGAAAACGTTGTGCCGAGTACATGGAGATGTCTGCGCCGTAGGTATCGATTATGGAAAATATAAAGGTATTTTCCGGGTCCGACGTCTGGGCCCTTTTCAGCACCGTCAGGATGTATGAATGATCGTCCGAGGTAAGCATCCCATAGTTCAGCTTCTTGAGATCCTCCTTGCTCTGGAGATCCTCAGGCTTTGGCTTTTGCTGGGCAATCAAGAAGAGATTCTTTTTTTCAAACAGGCAGGACCCGGCCAACAGGGAGCCTTGAGGGGTTAGAAAGGGTTCAAAATCAGGGAAGAGCTGATCAATAACATCAGAGGCCCTGGGCCTGAACGGGTGCCTCGTCCGCCGCTTAAAGATCTCAACAAGGTCTACTTTGGCCATGAGGGTTATCCTTTCAGATCTTGTCCAACAGTCAAGATCGAGGTTCTGCAATGCGTGTCACGTGGAATAAGATATTATAATCAAACAATATGGTAACACTGACGTCTCGACCCGCATAGTGGGTGGCATCAGGAAGCCCCCTGGAAGGGGGCGAAAAGCAATTCTACACGGACTGCAGGTTCGGTTGGAATGCTGGAAGACTGGAAAATTGGAATAATGGGGGTGAAGGATTTCTTGACTATTTTTACGATCCATCCCTTCCCTGTTCTTCGCAGTATTCCATCGCTCCATCCTTCCATTATTCCAGCCCGTTGTCCTCGCCGGAACGGTAGAACCTTTGCCGATCCACCACTGCAAGTGGTGGTTTAATACAAGAATTAGCTCTTCTAATTAACATCCCATGAAGTAATTATCAATTATTTCACGCAGAGGGAACATCTCAAAAAGCAGGGGGAAGGCTGTCAAGTTAATAACCTTTTTGTCAGACTCGGGGAAAATGGGATCAGTCTCTTCGAGGAAATCTATTGAAGTAGTCCTGGAGGATCTTTGCATGATCAAAGGCCAGGTTTTCCGGAAGCGAGTGACGGGAAAAAATACCCAGGTCCTGGGCGTCATCAGCCGCCCGGGGTTCCCCTGTGGCCCTGGCCACAAAAACCACAGAGATGGTATGGCCCCTGGGGTCCCTCTTGGGATCTGAGTAGGCCCCTAGCTGATACAGGAGTTCCACTTTCAAGGAGGTCTCCTCCTCTGCCTCCCGAACCGCGGCTGATTCAAGGCTCTCACCGTAATCCACAAACCCCCCAGGAAGCGCCCATCCGGCTGGAGGGTTTTTCCTCTTTATGAGCAGAATGCCAGGACCTTCCCCCAGGACCTGTCTCTTGGGAGAGTCTGGGTTTATCTCGATAATGATATCAACCGTGGGAAAGGGGTTGCGGTATCTTTCCACCATCTTCCCGCAATGGGGACAAGAGACGTGATGTTTCATAGGGCCTGTTTGTCTTTCAGGATCTGACCCCTCACGTAAAACATCCTCTGTATGGCCGTGAGGTTTGACAGTACTGCAAGCAGCAAGAGAGTAAGTTTCATCAGGACAGGGCCGATAATGGGAATTGCGGCAACCAGTGAACCGATGATAAGGAGGGTAACCCTCTCAGGTCTTTGCATCCACCCCACCTTGCAGTCAATTCCCAATGCCTCGGCCCTGGCCCTGGTGTAGCTGACCATGAATGATCCGACGATGGTCAATATGATCAGGAGAATGACCCAGGGGCTTTGGTGCCTCTCAGAGAAATACCACGCCAGGCCCATGAAGATAAAAACCTCGCCGAACCTGTCCAGGGTACTATCAAAGAAGGCCCCAAACTGTGATCGCTTGCCTGTCTGCCTTGCAATCTGCCCGTCCAGGACATCACAGGTACCGGCCAACACCACGATCCAGCCAGCCCAGAAAAAGGCCCCGGTACTGTAAACTGCCCCTGCCACTATGCTCAAAATCAGTCCGGTAAGAGACAGGACATTGGGGTGAACACTCAATCGAGCCAGTAGATTGCCAAGGGGCGATACAATTCGCAGATATCGTTCCCTGTTCTTATCGCTTAAAAAGGTGAATTCACCCATTAATATTCCCCTGCTCAAGGGATCAATGATTAGAGTCCTAGGCGGTATCAAGGGCGACAAACACTATCAGAGGTATCACTTTTTGTCAAAAAAGGGACTCAGTTTTGGCAGACCGGAAATTCCATCCCATACTCACGATATCTTGATCAGCGCCTTCATTCTCTTTAGGACCTCTTTCTTATTGCCAAAGGATTCGATCCTGAGGGCCCTGTCCTCCCTCCCCTTTCTGGTGATAAAGATAATGGTGGGGACACCACGGACTTGATAACGCCTCTGAAGCTCCTCCTGATAAGGATGCCGTTTTGTCAAATCGACCCGAAGAGCAACAAAATCCCGGCTCAACCTTACGACATCAGGATCCGTAAACACCTTTTTATCCAATGCCCTGCAAGGTCCGCACCAGTCTGCGTAAAATTCCAAGATAACCGGTTTGTCTTCCTCTGCGGCCTTTGCAAGGGCGGCCTGGTCATAGGGGACCCAATGAACTGTCTCACCTGCCCGGGGGTTGACAAGAAAAAGGATGATGGCACCACCGATCAGGGAAATCCCCAGGCCCCCCTTGATATATCGAAAGATGCCCATGGAGGCCCGGCTCCGATCCAGCCACCCGAGGTGAAATCCGGCACCGACAAGTATTGCGACCAAAAGTACGGATTTGCCGGTATGACCTGGAATGAGAGGCTCCAGCAGATAGCCTGCCATACCCATAAGGACCCATCCCAAGAGTTTCCTGATCCATACCATCCATTCCCCTGACATGGGTAGTCTCTTCAAACCCCCTGAAAAGATCGCCAGTATGGAAAGGGGCAGACCAAGACCAATGCTCAGGACAAAGAAATAGATAAATCCCAAAAACACATTGCCTTTCTGTCCCACGTATGTCAGGAGCCCCAGGATAAAGGGACCGAGACAGGGTGCAGCCACAATGCCGAGGGTCAGGCCCATAAAGAAGGTTCCGAAATAGCCGCCAAAGTTCGTGGAGGCAGTCCTGGTCAGGCCCGAAGGGATGCGAAACTCCCAAAGGCCAAAAAAGCTCAAGGCCAAGGAAACCAGGATTCCCGCAACAACCACCAGGACGATCGGGCTCTGGAGGGCAGAACCCAGCAGGCCGCCGGAAAGGGCGGCAGTGAGACCCAGTATCGAATTGGTAGAGGCCAGGCCGGAGATATAGAGAAGCCCATGGATAACGGCCTTGCCCTGTATCCTTTCTCCCCTGCCCCCAAAATATGACACGGTAATGGGGATGAGCGGGTAGATGCATGGCGTGAGATTGAGGGCCAGCCCACCCAGAAAAATGCCAAAAAGGGTCAACCAGAGACCCCCATTCATTCTCGACCCCGTGACTGCTCCATAATTAGCAGACCGCCCCCCTTCTGAATGGAACAGGGTCTGATTTTGCACCTTGGCCTGAGCGCCCCGGGGGGCGACCTCGAAAGAGAGGGAAACCGGTACGCTTTGCGGCGGCAAGCAGGAGCGAGAGGAACAGGCCTGGTAAGAAAGGCTTCCTTTTATCAAGTATTTGCCCGGATTGATTTCCGGATTGACCCTCAATTTGGCGTTGACAAAAAACTGCTGTGAAAAGACCTCGACCGGTTCATTTGTGTATTCGAACTTCTTCTTTTCAGGGGGTGGAAACCGGATATCATCTATTTTGAACCCTGGAAGGTCCGAAAAGGAGAGAACGGTTGGGATCAGACCGTCTCTACCGGCCATTGTTCCGTGAATATACCAGGAAGTGGAGACGCTGATCTTAAAAAGAATAGGGTACCTCCCCCCGGCCGGATAGCGGTCGCGGGAGTTTATGACATCCACTTTGGCAACAGGGGGCTTCGTGGATGTCCCCCGGGATTCGGGCAGGGGGTATAATAGATTCGCAAGGACAAAAAGGCCCACCCCCAGGGAGTATCGTGGCAGGAATCTATCGGAGAAAAACATGGCTCTCTCTTCCCCATCGAGGACCTTTCACCCCCCTTCCCTCCCTCAGACCCGGTCTCTTTCCGTCGTAAACAGTCTTGTCACTGCGAGAGGGGTGCCCCTGCCGACCCAGACCGGCTTACGGATCGGCAGAACAGTGAGGTCCAGCCTTGGGGGACCTTACAGGATCAAGATAATCGGATCAAGTCTTTGCATATACACCCCTGCCGACGGTCTTGATCTTGCCGCTCTTCCTCAGGCGGTAAACAATCGTCCTCAAATTGCTCTCCTTGAGCCCGGTCCGTTCTCTCAATGTTGTGGTATCCACTCCTTTCCTGCTCCTGCTTACAATTTTGAGCACGGTATCAGTCGCGCCCTGCGGTGCCGACTTTCCCGCCATGGTCTTTTTGGGTGATTTTACCCGGGCCTTCGCCTCTGATTTCGTAATAGTCCGCGTCTCTTCAAACCTGTCCAGCTTCATCCCTATTGTCTCGGCCTGCTGTGTGAGTGATTTGAGCTTCTCGACCACCGACTGTAGATCCTTCTTTAGCTGTTTCATAGACTCTCTCCTCCGTCAAGAATTGATGTAATGTTATTGTTCAACGGTCAAAGACTTGGAAACCCAAAACCTGTCAGACTTGTCCGCCGGAATTGTGGCGGAGATCCCGTTGCAAGCGGGGAAATCTAACTGCAGAGCTCGAAAGATTTGAACAGTTTCGGAAAATATTATTAGCATAATCATAGCTCAAAAATATTACTTTGTCAAAGATTTGTTAGAGTTAGAGAAAATGAAAAGTATTTAATAAACACCGGCCCTTTGTATGGAGACAGAAGCACAGGATAGGGGTTATCGTCGTCAAGACCAAAACTTCCAGGGGTTTTGTCCCTTTCTTCCGTTTGGAGTTCTGGAGCTTCTCTCTTAGTTTTTCCAGCTCCTCTTTTAGGCGTGTCAATATCTCCTTTTGAAACTTATTACGTGCCAGCTTTTCCGCCCGTTTGATCTTATCTAACAGCCCCTCCCATTCCTTTTCAAGCCTCTTGAACCCTTGACTTTCCGGGATCTTCTGCAACTGCTCTGCGAATCTCTTTAACTCTCTCCTAATGTCTTGAAGAAGTCCATCAAGGTCATCCGATATCTGGTGGAGAAAAGCCCCACTCCCTTTTGGCGCAGGGTCCATCTGAAATTTCTTTGCCGCGATGATCTGGGGGGCAGCAATCGCAGGCCCTATTTGCCAGGACCATGGAAGAACTACCCATAGTATTAGTATGATTGGCATTGGGAAATCCTTAAACAGGGGACCCGTCTTGAGAGTCGAAAATTCCCTCGTCACACAGGACTGATAAGCCTGCCCTGTCCGTGATACCGGGGCATCCAGAAGTCAGAGGTGTCAGCATTACTTCTTCTAAAACCTGTCAACAATCCCGCCTGAAACGGGGACACCATAATATTGGGACCACTCTGCGCACAATATTTTTTCAGAGACTAACTGCCGGTCTCTATATTTTCATTCGCAGCCAAGTAAGACAGGGATTCGGGTCCAAAGCTCAGCTTTCTAAAAAGCCCTTTTTCCACCTCCCTGCAAAGTTGAAAATTCATCTTGATGAAGCGGCTGAGCCCCTCCTGATCACCGCCGTATCGATCGAGGATATAGGCCAGCCGTTCATCTAGTGAAACAATCCGGTCATGATTTACGCGTTTGTCCGCATAATAAACGACTTCCGTTTCGGTATATCTTTCATTCGGGTCATATGTCCCCAGCTTCACATGCTTTCCCACGATATCGGCAATTTCATGGAGTTGATGTTCAATACAGATCTGTTTCCCGACCTCAGCGTGGTCCAGGGCGGAGTCCAGGGTCGTTGTCTTGCCGATGTCATGGAGCAGGGCCCCCACCGTTGCCTTCCTGACCGAGATACCCACCCCCGCCGCCACAAGCCCCCTTGCGATAAAGTGAGCCACCCTTGCTACCAGCAGGGAATGGG
>CAZXCQ010000095.1:0-20528 GCA_964639275.1 uncultured Desulfobacteraceae bacterium
TGCCAAAGAAGATCCTTGACTGGGAAATCGAGGGAATCATTAATCTGGGTATTGAGGTCAGAACCGGTGTAAAATTCGGGGAGGATTTTGGTCTAAGACTCCTAGAGGCTGCGGGTTTCAAGGCTGTATTTATCGGAATCGGCGCCTGGCAGGGACGGAAGATGGGATTGGAAGGAGAGGACTTAGCAGGTGTCCTTGACGGCATCGAATTTCTTGGAAGATTCCAGAGAGAAGACAAGCCGGTTGTTGGTCGCCACGTCATAGTGGTGGGTGGGGGTAACACTGCCATCGATGCTGCTCGATCTGCCTTGCGGCTTGGGTCCGAAAAAGTGACCTTGATGTACCGCCGCTCAAGAGAGGAAATGCCGGCCAATGAGGCGGAAGTGAAGGCCGCAGAGGAAGAGGGGATAGAGATACTATTTCTTGCCGCACCTTCTCGCATCCTCGGCAAGGACGGGAAGGTGCATCAGATCGAATATATCAAGATGCGACTTACCGAACCCGATTCAAGCGGCAGGCGTCGTCCGGTGCCGATCCCTGGCTCGGAGACGACAATGGATACGGACATGATTATTGCGGCTATAGGTCAGGCGCCCAACATCGATTTCGTCCGTGAAGGGAAGAAGACCGCAGCCTTGATAGTCACCAAATGGAATACGATTGATGCCAATGAAGAAACCCTCGAGACGGATATTCCATTTGTATTTACCGGGGGAGATTGCTTTACAGGGCCTTCCATCGCAGTGGATGCGATTGCTGCCGGTCGTTATGCGGCACGTTCCATTCATTACCTCCTGACCGAAGGCGCAATACCGGCCATAGAAGAGAGGCAGATCGACCTGATCAAAGAAACGCTCTTTGAACAGGTTGAAGGTCTTGAGAGGGCACCCCGGACTCATCCCAGGGAATTAAAGATTGAGACAAGGATCACAAATTTTGAGGAGGTAGAGCACACCATTTCCCAGGCCGAGGCACGAAGAGAAGCGGGGCGCTGTCTGCGCTGTGGAATAGTATGCTATAATCGTGATATCGTAGAGGCAATAGGCAAAGAATTAGAACCGTCCGTGAAACCCGATGTTGCGGCAACGGCGGTGTAGGTCTCCAGTTTTTTGACCTTGCGGTGAGGTTTGAGGAGGAGGATATGGAAGATAAGGAAAAGGCAAAGGATATTACCTACTTTCAGAAGACAAAGTATAACGAGCGCGTGCGTCTAAAGAGAAGGAGATTTCTTCATACATATTGCCCGAAGTGTGGTGCCAGTCTCATCAAAGGGGATAATACTCTGCTTAATCCGGTCACCCGGGAAGGAAAAGAAGAAATCCTTGAGCTTTCCGTCTATCTGAATATCTTCGCGCACCAGTATATGCATGAAATTATCGAACACCCGAAAAGCGAGATCAAGGACCTTAAATGCCCGCACTGCGCACAAAGCATCGTCCATCCGGATATGCCATGCGAGGCCTGTATGGGGCTTACGGCAGAGTTGTCGGTGGCGGCCATGAATAAACGGGTGCCATTTCTGATTTGCCTGAAAGAGGAATGCCGGTGGCACGGAATCACACCGGAAGATGAATTCGTCCTGATCCAGGAAAGCTCTCGCGAGTGGTAGCGTGAAAGCAAGAGCCCACAGGATTTCTACCCCCACGGCACTCCGTGCATGGCCGGAAACCGGGAGGGAGTGAAATGAATACTTAAAGGCCCGTTGAAAAGATGTTTGTGGTCATTGGGAAGGAGGAAAGTGATGGTAAAGAAAAGAGCTTTGGTTATTGATGACGAACAGATTGTGTTGGATAGCGTCAGCAAGATTTTGATCGATGAAGGATACGCGGTAGATACCTCGTTGAGCGGACGGGAGGGACGCGACCAGGCTATTGAGAGACAATATGACATTGTACTCACTGACATACGGATGCCGGATATTGGTGGCATGAAGGTCCTGAGGGATGTTAAGAGGGCCAAACCTTCTCTTCCTGTTGTCATGATCACGGGGTATGCCTCCATCCGTTCTTCAGTACAGGCCATGAAGCTGGGTGCATCGGATTATATCGAAAAGCCATTTACTCCGGACCAACTTGTAAAGGCAGTTTCTTCTGCAGTTGAAACAGCAGCCGCACAACCGCCTGACGATCAGACCCTTATTCATCACGAGGAGGTGATCAGGGTCCTCGAACGAGTTGCATCTGATGGGGAATTCCTTACAAGGCTTCTCGAAGAGGCCGCAGACGCCCTGGATGAATATGATCTGACAGGCCCTGAGAAACTTGCCCTCCTGACAGGGGATATCGAGTGGATCGAGACGAAGATCGGACCTCTTACGCGATCCCAGAGACGCTGGCTTGATCTGAGGAGAAGTGCGGAGATATGGTGAGAAGAGTTAGGGTGAAAAAATACAGGTGTTTTACTCAATAAGGTCCAAACTGATTGCAAGTCTCTTGGGAGTCTCTTTCCTGGCAGGGGGAGTTTCTCTCTTTATTGGGGGGCAACTTCTTTACAAGGCAATTTTGAGTGAGGCAAGAAACCGCGTCAGCCTGGACCTGAATGCAGCACGCGAGATATACCTTGCCCGTATCAACACCATAGAAGTTGCACTCAAGACGACCTCCCTGGGTCCGGGCTTTCTGTTGGCCGCTGAGAGGAAAGATGTTGCAGAACTTATGGGCCGTCTATGGCGCCTGGCCGAGAGTGCCGGCCTGGATTTTGCCGGCATTGTTACAAACAAGGGACAAACGTTATGCCGCCTCGGCCCTAATCCTGGACCAGAGGAGACGGTTGACTCTGCCAACCCTATCGTCAGCCTGGCACTCAAACGCAAGGTTGCCGTTTCAGGGACCGTGGTCCTTAGCAAAGAGTTCCTCGTAAACGAAAATCCGGAACTCGCGGAAAGGGCCAGGATTCCCTTGGTTCCCACACCCATGGCAGCCCCCACCGGGGATGAAGAGCTGACCTCAGGAATTGCGCTTGCAGCTGCCGTACCCGTGTTTGAAGGAGGCGACCTGCTCGGCGTTATCTATGGCGGAATTCTTCTCAGCCGGAGTCAAACGATAGTTGATACCGTTAAAGATGCTGTGTTTCAACACGAGACATTGAGAGGCCGAAGTATCGGGACAGCAACCATTTTTCTTGATGATGTCCGTATCTCGACAAATGTCCTGTCTGAAGACGGGAGGCGCGCCATTGGAACCCGGGTTTCGAAAGAGGTCAAAGAACACGTCCTTTCAAAGGGAGAGAAATGGACAAAACGGGCATTTGTCGTAAGCGACTGGTACATTACGGCCTACGAACCCATCGAGGATATCTTTGGAAAGCGGGTGGGAATGCTGTATGTTGGGGTGCGGGAAGAGAAGTATTCCGAGATCCGGGGAAAGGCCCTTTCGGTTTTTATCGTCCTCTCTCTTGCCGGTATTGCACTGGCCATAGGCCTCGGATATATCCTGGCAAAAAAGATCTTGAATCCGATTCAGCGACTGGTAAAGGCAAGCCAGCAGGTTTCCGAGGGCAGTTTGTCGCCAGAGATTGGGCCGATATCCAATGATGAACTGGGGGTATTGCAAAATACCTTCAGGGAGATGGTTGCGGCCATGGGCCGCAGGAGACAGGCAGCAGAACGGCAGATACTTCAGTCTGAAAAACAGGCCGGCATTGGACGGCTTGCGGCCGGGGTTGCTCACGAGATCAATAACCCTCTAACCGGTGTGTTAACCTATACACACATGCTGTTGCGGCGTAAGGATATCGGAGATGACATCCGGTCTGATCTTGAAAAAATAGCACAGTCCACTGAACGGGTCAGGAAGATTGTGAAGGGCCTCCTGGACTTTTCCAGACAGACAAAGCTTGATCCCGAACCAACGGAAATCAATAAGCTTATCCATTCCGCAGTCTCATTGTTACAAAATCAGGCATTGATAAAAGGTGTGCGTCTGAAATTCAATCCCGGCAAAAATCTGCCTGTCCTTATCGTTGATCGGAGCCAGTTTCAGGGCGTGTTGTTAAACATGATCATTAACGCCCTGGATGCTACTGGGCCAGGTGACAGTATCAATATCTATACAGCTACCGGCTTATCTGCAAGCCATTCCGCTCAAAAGGGTGTTGAAATAATCATCGCTGATACGGGCAGTGGTATTCCGCCGGAGAACCTTGACAGACTGTTCGACCCCTTTTTTACTACAAAGGCGGTCGGTGAAGGGACTGGACTGGGCCTCTCGGTTTCCTACGGGATCATTCAGAGACACGGGGGAACCATTAGGGTTCAAAGCGAGCCTGGCAAAGGGACCCGGTTTTTTATATGGTTACCGATACAGAAGAAGGCTGAAGGGGCGTGAAAATACTCGTTGCAGATGATGAGGGTATTGTCCTTGATAGCTGCCGGGTGGTACTTGAAGACGAGGGCTTTGAGGTCTTACTGGTCACAAGTGCGGATAAGGCCCTGGAGACGATGGAGAAGGAGGATTTCGCCCTCTTGCTGGCAGACATAAAGATGCCCGACCGCGATGGTATCTATCTCATCGGAGAGGTCAGAAGAAGATGGCCCGAGATGCCTGTTATAGCCATGAGCGGGTATCCCACAACTGAGACAATTGAGGAAGCTAACAAAATGGGGGCTATTGCCTTTATTTCCAAACCCTTTACACCTGACGAACTGATTGCAGAGGTCCGGCAGGTCCTGCAAAAGGACTGAGCCTTTAGCCTTTAATTGACCACCCAGACCGCCTGTGCCTTGGCCAATTGAATCAGTTTGTTGCTAACACGCCCCATAAAAAACTCACGCACCTTGGATAGACCTCTTCTGCCCACCACAATCGTCCCGTAGCCCTCATCTTTGGCCTTTTCATAGATGGCAACCGCCCGACTATATGCCCCTGTAATGATTTCAGAGGAAACCTTATTGGGTTTAAATCCCAATCTTATCAAACGAACTCTGGCTTGATCAAGGGTAGCACTGATCTCCTCCTTGGCCTTTTCTATATACTGCGTGGATGGCAGAAACAGGTCATACCCGGTCTTCATCGCCTCTTGACCCCTTATTACATGGACCAAGGTAACCTCCAGATCCGAACCACCCAAAACTGTTCCCACATAATCTACAGCGCGCATGGCGTTCTCTGAGCCATCCCAGGCCAACAAGATCTTGCCAGGCTTCGGGGCTTTTCCAACAACCAGGAGGGGCAAAAAATCGATTTTCTCAACGAGTTTGGTTGTTATACCCCCCAGAACAAGCTCCGCCACGTCGCTGACCCCTTTTCTGCCAATGACGACGGTACTGCATGCGTCTTTGGCCGCGTGGATGATATCTCGAGCAATGCCCTTTTGTTCTATATGTAGTTTTTTCTCTACGGCATCGGAAGGGAAGCCTGCAGCAACAAGGATCTGCCTGGCCGTTTCCATGTGTTGGTGAAGCTTTGCTTCTTGCTGCATTTCGAGTGCATCTATTTCCTTTATCATTTTGTGATCGAATTGAGGCCCTGTTTCCCGATCCCTGTAAAACCCCGGCAGTTTGCTGTAGACGTGAAACAGGAGCACCTGCATCTTCTTAAATGATGGGATCCCACCCACGTACTTGACGGCCTCCAAGGCGTGATCTGATCCATCTATTGCCAACAGAATTTGATTTGGATTCGAGTTCATTTTCAAAAACCTCCTTTCTAATAAGACCCAGATCGTAAGGTTCAGCGGTCAGAGATTGTGAGTGTGTCTAAACCCGTCTGACCGGACCTCCTATGTTGCGAGTGAGATCACTGGCTTCCGGCCACCAGATCTTTCACCACATCCGGGTCCGCCAGAGTGGATGTATCTCCGAGTTGGTCGATTTGCCCTTCGGCGATCTTCCTGAGTATCCTCCGCATAATCTTTCCGCTCCGGGTCTTGGGGAGGGCCTCGGCAAAATGGAGCTTATCCGGGGATGCAATGGGGCCTATCTCCTTTCTCACATGCTGAATCAGCTCCTTTTTGAGTTCATCTGTGGGGTCAAAACCCTCTTTTAGGGTCACAAAGGCGTAGATCCCCTGGCCCTTTACGTCATGGGGGAAGCCGACCACGGCAGATTCTGCCACTGCATCATGGGCAACAAGGGCACTCTCTATTTCGGCGGTCCCCATCCGGTGGCCGGAGACATTCAGGACATCGTCCACGCGTCCCATGAGAAAGTAATAACCGTCTTCATCCTTTCTGGCCCCATCGCCCGTAAAATAGAGGCCCGGATACTGGATAAAATACTGTTGTTTAAATCTGTCGGGATCACCATAGACCGTCCGCATAAAACCGGGCCATGGTTTCCGGATACACAAATAGCCTCCTTCATTCTCCCCTGCTTCAGAGCCATCCTCGCGAATCACCACAGGGTCCACCCCAAAAAATGGAAGCGCGGCCGATCCCGGTTTCATGGGCATGGCCCCCGGAATGGGCGTTATCAAGAAACCGCCCGTTTCTGTCTGCCACCAGGTATCCACAATGGGGCAGCGTTCCTTACCGATTACCCGGTAATACCAGATCCAGGCCTCAGGATTGATGGGCTCTCCCACTGTCCCGAGGAGCCTGAGCGAGCTCAGGTCTCTCTTGTTGGGCCATTCATCCCCGCTTCTCATAATTGCCCGGATAGCCGTTGGGGCTGTATAGAATATGTTGACGCCATATCTCTCTACCACCTCCCAGAAGCGGTCAGGCCCTGGATAGTTGGGTACACCCTCAAACATGAGAGATGTGGCCCCCAGGGCAAGCGGCCCATAGACAATATAGCTGTGACCCGTGACCCATCCGATATCGGCCGTACACCACCAGACATCCTCATCCCTGTAATCAAAGCAATACTTCAGGCTCACAACAGTATAGAGCAGGTATCCCGCAGTCGTATGGAGGACCCCTTTTGGCTTGCCGGTACTGCCGCTGGTATAGAGGATATAGAGCGGGTCTTCCGAATCCATCTCCTCCGGGTCGCATTGATGCGAGGCATCCTTCATGAGTTCATGCCACCAGTAATCCCGGCCCTCCTTCATCTCGGTTTCCTTATCGATCCTTTGGACGACAACGCATTTTTTTACACCCGGGCACTCCGCCATCGCTGCATCGGCATTTTGCTTGCTCGGGAGTACCTTGCCCGAACGATAACCCCAATTACAGGTGATCAACATCTCCGATCGGCAGTCGAGGATCCTGTCTCTCAGTGCCTCTGCGCTAAAACCCCCGAAGACCACGCTGTGTATGGCACCAATCCTTGAGCAGGCCAGCATGGCGATGGGAAGCGCCGGAATCATCGGGAGATAGATGGAAACCCGATCCCCCTTTTTAACCCCGAGTTTCTTGAGGACATTGGCAAACTTGCAGACCTCGCGATGAAGCTCCTGGTACGTGTAAGTGATCGATTCCTCCAGAGGCTCTCCCTGCCAGATAAGGGCGGCCTTGTTCTTCCTCCACGTCTTCAGATGACGATCCAGGCAGTTGTAAGAAACGTTTAGCTTTCCCCCCGCAAAATACCTGAGATAGATGTCATCCTCGAAACTGTATTCCTCCACAGGTCCGTCCCATTTCTTGAACCAGTCGATGTACTCTTCCGCCATCTCGGCCCAGAACCCCTGGGAGTCATCGATTGACCTCCGGTACAAGGCGTTGTATTCATCCATGCCCTTGATATGAGCCTTTTCTACGAATTCCTTTGGTGGGTCAAAGACCCTCTTTTCCATATAGACCGACTCAACCTGGCTCGCCTTTGCTTCCATGATCCCCTGCCTCCTTTCATTTCGGTTTCCGTTTCCCCGCCGTCAGGCCGCTTCGCATTTATTGAATCTTATTCCTCCATCAACTGATTTGCTACCAATTCCGCGATGTCCCGAACTTTGGCCCTATCTTCGGCTTCGTGAAATTTTAGTCCATCCTCAAAATGGATCATACAAAACGGACATGCCGTCGCGATCAGATCCGGATTTTTGGAAAGGGCCTGTTCAGTGCGAAGCGCATAAACCCTCTGCCCCCTGATCCTGGGCATCCACATCCTACCCCCTCCTGCCCCGCAACAAAAGGCAAATCTTCGATTTCGGTCCATTTCCACAAGGTTTTTTTTGGAAATTGCCTCAACGACCTTTCTCGGCGCATCATATATGGTGTTGTACCGGCCCAGGAAACAGGAATCATGATAGGTGATGGTCCTGTCAATATCTGCGTTTAACGGAAGACTTCCTCCACGGATAAGTTCCAGAATGAATTCCGCATGGTGGATCACCTCAAATTCACCACCAAATTGGGGATATTCATTTTTTAGGGTGTTATAGCCATGGGGGCATGTGACCAGGATCTTATTGAACCGGTATTTCTTGAACGTTTCAATATTTTCCTGAACCATTTGCTGATAAAGATATTCGTTGCCAATCCGGCGCGCCGAATCCCCACAGCACCCCTCTTTTGGGCCGAGGATGCCAAAATTGATCCCTGCGGCCCGGAGGATCTTGACCATGGAGGTGGCTACTTTTTGGTTGCGGCCGTCATAGGAACCCGCGCAACCCACGTAATAAAGCACGTCCACATGGTCGCCGGCCTCAGAGAGGATCTTGACACCCAGGTTCTTTGCCCAATCACCGCGGGTCGCTCTTCCCAAACCCCATGGATTGCTGTTTCTTTCCATTCCCCGAAAGGCCGCCTGGACTTCGGAGGGAAAACTGCTTTCCATCAGAACCAGGTAACGCCGCATCTCAACGATCTTATCCACGTGTTCAACCCCTACCGGGCAGACCTCCATGCAGGCCATACAATTCGTGCAGTCCCACACGATCCCCTCGGCAAGCACAGTGGTCATCACACAGACCGGTTCTGCCTCCCCACCTGCCGGCTTCTTCCTTTGATCTAACAAATCCTTTCCAACGGAAAAGAGATGGTTTCTCAGCCTCACGATCATGTCTTTGGGCTCAAGAGGCTTTTCACTGATCGCGGCCGGACAGTTTGTATTGCACTGACCGCATTCTGTGCATGCATATAGATCAAGGAGGTGTTTCCAAGAGAAGTCGTCGATCTTATACACACCAAACATCTCGGCTTCTTCCATATCCGTGATGGGATGGAGTGACCCTTTTGGGGACGTGGAATAGAAATAGAGGTTGGGGTGGGCTGCCAGGATATGAAGGTGTTTGGAATAAAGGAGATAGATACCAAAACCCAAGATGATAACGATATGAAGGTACCATAAGATATAGAAGAGAGTTTTGGCATGGGGTTGTAGTCCCATCCCCAGAAACAGCTTGGAGAAGGCCACACCCACGAAGGCCCAATCCGCAAAAGGTTTTTCCTCTGCCAGCAGTCTAAAGCCCTCAACCGAAAACCCGATGATCATCAAAGAGAATATTAGGAGAATAATAATTAAGGCGCCCCTGGACATAATGGGTTCGAGTCTCGAAGGCCTAAAGACATAACGCCTTGTCGCCGCCCATATCAGGGCCAAAATTACGCTCAGCCCGGCAATATCGAGGCAGAGAAAGAAGAGATCATTAAATGTTTTCCCAAAAAGCGCCGGCGATAATTCGCTATAAAGCCCCTCGCCTATGTGAAAGGCATAGCTGATGACAAATAGGCAAAATCCATAAAACAGGAGCATGTGCCCCAAACCGGAGCGGTCTTTTTGGGTGACATTTTTGAGGACACAGCGCTGAAGCAGGACCTGGCCCAGGACACGTTTCAGCCTCGCTGCTGGATGATCGAACCGCTCTTCGTACTTTCCCAACGTGACCAGGTCTATGAGAAACTTGGCCCTCTTGGCGAAGACATAAGCGGTAACCCCTATCAATAATAACAGGAAAGCCTTGCCGCCTATTGGTAACATTGCCCTATCTCCTGTCACTTTTCGGTTCACCCCGATGTTGGAAAAGAACTCTGTGCCTGTTTGAGACCGAAGGAATTCATATTCAGGCTAGTCTAGACTTTGCATCAATTTCCAATTCCCGCACCCGCCCGACAGCATATGAATAATCTGCTTATACGAGCCTTAATACGCGACATCGGGGTTCAAATCGGGTTTTCAAAGTCACCGCTCTCCTAAAATAGCAAGGGCTGTACCAAGGGGATATGGGCATCGATGAAGGCGAAAGTGTCAAGATTTAAGAGGGGTTATCAAGGATAAGACATCCGGAAGGGAAGGAAGACAGGGGATATGGATGTCAGATTTTTTTTCAGTGTGTAAAGACCGGAGGGCATGAGGATCATTCAAAAAACCCCGCAAGCCCCCTTGCAATAATTCAAAAAAAGACCAGTTAAGTCAGACAGTTGGTTTGCCTTTTCCCCGTGTTCATTATTTTGGCACACGTGTTGCTTGTGATTATATGAGAAGTATGGCTCTTGTCAGCGAGACCGCTTTCTGTTGCAAGAAACCTCTTCATGCCGCCAAAGAGCCGAGAATTCTGGAGCCTTTTTTTGGTCTTTTCCAAACCCGATGTCCTGAAGAATCGGATTGGGTAGTAGAAAAAAGGAGGTATCAACATGTTGGTCAAAGACTGGATGAGCAAGACCGTCATTACGATAGACGTTGATGACTCGATGCAGGATGCCACCAAGCTTTTAAAACAGCACAATATCGCCATGCTGCCGGTTATGAAAAAGGGTAAATTGGTGGGAATCATCACCGACCGGGATCTCAAGAGGGCCTCTGCCTCTGATGCCACCACGTTGGAGATCCATGAGCTTCTGGCACTCCTCTCCAATATCAAGGTAAAGAGTATCATGACAAAGGACCCCATCACGGTCCCCTTTGATTACACGATAGAAGAAACCGCCGAGGTACTCCAAAAAAATAAAATATCCGGAGTCCCCGTCGTCGATTACGAAGGAAATCTCGTGGGTACAATCACAAAAGGGGACATCTTCAGGGCCTTGATTTCTTTGACCGGTGTGGGAACGAGAGGAATCCAGTTTGCCTTTCAGCTTGAAGATCGGCCGGGATCTATCAAAGAGATGGCAGATATTATCCGAAAATTCGGGGGCCGTATGGTAAGTATCCTGACCTCCTATGCCCGGGTGCCAAAAGGATATCGAAAGGTCTATATACGCATGTACGGAGTAGACCGTTCCAAACTTCCAGAGCTAAGAGACGAGCTCAAAGAAAAGGCTACCCTGCTCTATATGGTGGATCACAGGGAGAATAAAAGGGAGATCTATTAGTAAGTCCAAAGCTCTGCCAGCCGACCAATCGACCAGGCATTTTCTGTCCTCTGATGAGGCGTGATACAGATCCCTATCGGCGAACAGCGATATAGTTGAAGTGAAAGGAGGGAGTAAAATGACAAGTATAAACCCTGAGAGAGTAATTATGCTGGCTGATCTGATAGAGGCGGCGGCTGCCGGGAAAAAGGTCGACTTGAAGGCAAGCCCCACGCGTGATGTCGTGCGCTTCAGGAGAGAAGGCCAAGACGTTGATACTGTTATCTTATCAATGGAATACAGCGGGACAATAGACGGAAAACCCTTTGCCTTCAAAAAGAACTATTCATTGACAGATGACAACGTGAAATATGCCGTTGAGTGCCTCCTGACTGCTAACAACAGACTTCAGATGGACTACGAAAGACTCAAGGAGGCAGGTATAAAGGCAGAAGATGAGTTCTTTACTCTTGAAAACTCCTTTGTCGGAATCCCCGGGGATGCATCGACAAAGAGACCGGCATTGAGGCTGCAGGACTTTGTCCACCTCTCCCGTACTGGGACCCGGGTCTTGGTTGATATCGATCTCAAGCGGCCGGAAATTATCCTGAAACAGGAGGGTATGGAAAAAAAGGGAGTTGCCTATGTGGCAGACTTTGTATTTTCCGTGGGGGAAGAAAGGACAACCATTGAAAAGCTATATACACTTGGGTCCGCTGATGAAAGCAGGAAATATCAGGAAGAGATAAGGTATATCGCCAACAAGCGCCTGGAAAGGGATTGTGAGCGCTTGAGAAACGCTGGCATGAAGGTGGATACACCCTCCTTTTAATTTACCGATCAAGAAAAAGGCGTGATTGTGCATTGACCCATGGGAATGGGGATTCCGAACCCCCATTCCCATGACCGACGGAGGTGAGCCATGAAAGCAG
Source organism: uncultured Desulfobacteraceae bacterium (assembly GCA_964639275.1). GTDB lineage: Bacteria > Desulfobacterota > DSM-4660 > Desulfatiglandales > Desulfatiglandaceae > CAZXCQ01. Next base: position 12,042 of record CAZXCQ010000095.1, read on the forward strand.
CCATTGTCTTTTCGGGAGGGGGTCCTGTCCTCTTCCTAACCACATACAAGTCGTTGGATCACCCGGGGTTTATAAAAAAGCTTGGGGGCAGGGGAATTTCGAAATTCATTGCCTATGAGATAGACATCGAGAAAGTAAAACAGAAGTACGGGAAACATTTTGAGGTCGTTATCAATGATGTCAAGGAAACAGACGACTTGAGATGCCTTGACTACAATGGTTTCAACGTCTTTTACAACTTCTCTCTTCGCGATTTGGCTGCCCCCATTTACTATGACCCTTAATTGGTGACGCAGCTCAAACGGGGTTTTGTGGTCTCTTTCTAGAGAAAGGAAGATCCATCATGGCAGAAAATTTTAGAATCGCTTTTCATAGAAGCTGTGAGAATCTTCATGTCAAGCTGTTTGGGGATTTCGATGGGAGTTCGGCGCACCAATTGCTCGATGCTCTGAAAAGCCGCTGGGCTGGCGTCTTAAGGGTATTTATACACACCAGTTGCCTGAGGAACATAGAGCCCTTTGGGCGGGATGTATTCCGGAATAATCCCGACCTGAAAAAAGCAAGACACCTAACGCTGGTATTTACCGGGGAGAATGCCCGCGAGCTGGCTCCTGAAAAGGCCCAGATTTTATAGGTTTGATTTGAGCAGATCCTCTTTACTCATGGCCGGATAGGCCGGCAAGGCCCAGCCGAGCAAAATGAACAGGGTCGCAATTCCAAAAAGCCCGCGCATTCTCATCTTGCTATCCCCCTTTTCCTCAACAGGACTCAATGTCAGCAACCAAGACGGGATGAGCTCATTGCCCATACCCGGTCAGGACTGGATTCGCTCTATCTCAAAGAAAAGATCCTGTTCCCGGATCACGCCCACGACTTCTCCCGATCTTACCACCACAAGTCTCCTGATCTTGTCTTTGACCATGGCGTAGGCGGCCTCCATAAGACTGGCCTCACAATCGATGGTGGGCGGCGAAGGGGACATGACCTCACGGATTTTCTTGTTGGCCAGCTTCTTGATCTCCATGGTGAACATCCCCTTCCAGAACATGGGGGAGTACTGGACACTATCGGCCATGGATGGTTTGGGGGCGCTCAAATACGCAGGCATGATTGCTTCGAGGAGGTCTATGATGGCGAGAATACCCATAATATTGCCTTCACGGTCGAAGACAAGGATAGAACGATGCCCCGTTTCCATGATCCTGCTGGTTGAGACCTTTGCCGAGAAGGATTTCTTGAGCGCCAGCACAGCGTCGCGAACCGTCTGATCTTCGGTTAAGGTGGTGTACTCCTCCAGAGGGATCATGACATCCCTGACCCGCCTTTCTCCTACGCTCTGCCTCTTTTGTGTATCGCAAGACACCCTTTTTCAAGTCGCCGGTCTGTCTGATGGTTATCCCTCCAAGACTCATGACCTTCGCATCAGGACCCCTCTGTCTCTCTGATGATCTCCCTTGGAGACTTCATGAAGCTCCGGGTCTGCGCCACCCTTATCTTTTCTTCAAGCCTTTGTCTCTTCTCAAAGGCCTCCTTTGCCTTTTCCAGGAGATCTCCCACGTCCGTGGGTTTCATCAAGTAATCTGTGGCCCCTGACTTTAGACCGTCTACAGCGGATTCCACCGTGGCGTGTCCGGTCAGCATGATGACCTCCACCAGGGGAAACTCCGTCTTGATCCGCTTGAGGGTAGCAATGCCGTCCATCCCCGGCATCTTCACATCCAGGATAACCACGTGGATGCTATGCATTCGCAGCTTCTCTAATGCCTCAGAACCACTTGTTGCAGTCAGTACATCATAACCCTTCTTGGCCAGAAGCTTCTGGGTGGTTGAAAGGAATCTTTCCTCATCATCCACCAACATCATCTTCATCTCTTCCATATTGCCCTCTCATTTCTTGATCGAACCTAAGTTTCCTGTCCCTACGCCATTTATGACGAAGGGGACAGGAAACGAGTTCACCAACCCTGTCACCCGCACGATTGTCCAATCCCAGGAGCCTACCTAACCCTGTTTGCTCAAGTCGAACCCCTACTGACAATCTCTGCCTGACAGCGCATCAGGTGAACGGTAAACACCATACAGGCTTATACAAAAGGACCGGCATAACCTTGGGTGGTGGCAGGCAGGTGTATCAAGAAGGTTGTGCCCAGGCCCTTTTCACTACTGACCGTCATTTCACCGTCCATGTTTGTTATAATGCCGTAACACACCGAAAGACCGAGGCCTGTTCCCTTGCCAGCCGGTTTGGTGGTAAAAAAAGGAGAAAAGATCTTATCCAGATTCTCAGGGCTAATCCCTGAGCCGTTGTCCTTGACAGAGATCTCTACCTTTCCTTCCTCGCCCTTTCCTGCCTCAATAAAAAGCTCACCCCCTCCGGCGCCATGTCTCTCCACAATGGCATCGATGGCGTTATTGTAAAGATTTAGCAGAACCTGCTGGAGTTGAGCGGGATCACAGTGGATCAAGGGGGTATCTTCTGAGATCCTTTCTTGCACGACAATACCGTTTACAGCCGCCTTGTTGGCCACCATTGAGGTAACCTCAGGGATGAAATATTTGAGATCTATGTCTTTGCTCACCGAATCTTCTTTTCTGCCAAACTTGAGGATGGCCCCAGTGATCTCTGCGCAACGCCTGACTTGAGTACCGATTTGTTTAAGGCAACCCTCAAGCTCCAGAATTGATTCCGACTCCTTTAATTGCCCTTTTTCCTTTAGCTCCAACAGGGAAGCCTCAATAAGTGATTTCTCGTTGTTTATGATCTGCAGGGGATTGTTGATCTCATGGGCAAAACCCGCAGCCATTTGACCCAACTCTGCAAGCCGGCTTGCCCTAATGAGTTGCACATTCAGCCTTTCCCGGTCTGTATCGGTCTCTTCCATACGTCTTGCAATCCGAGCGCTCATATAGAAGGCTATGCCAACGATAGTGCCGCCGCCAATGATGCTTATCAGAACGATCAAATATGCTGCTGAATGAAGTGCCGCAAAAGCATCGCCCTTTTCTTGCCTCACCACCAGAAGCCAGTCCATACCCTTTAGCCATGTCGTGGCATACAAATACTTTTCACCCTTTCGGCTCTGAGCGATGAAGGTCTTGGTTGCGCCTTTTGATGAAGGATATTCGATACCGTAATCATCATCCTGATCCATTAGATTTCCGCCTGAACGGCGAGAGGTCTGAAGGATACCGCGAATATTAAGGATATAGGCCTCACCGGTTTTCCCGATCCGCACCTTTTCTACAAGGTCATTAAACATATAGGTATCGATGGTTGCGCGGATCACCCATTTTTCGTTATTTTTCCCCCTTACGATGGCAATGATAAAATGGGGTACCCTCCGATACCCCAGGAAGATATCGCTGATGTAATAGCCCTTTTTGATTACCTCTTTGAACCACTCTGACTCGCTGTAGTTCCTGCCGGTCAATCTGTAGGGTCCGTAATAGGCCACGTGGAGGCCTGTCTCCTTAAAGATCCCCAGATCCACAAATGCATCGGATACCTTTTGCAGATCCTCAAATACCTGCTTAAGCCTCTCCTGGTTGCTGAGTTCGTCAAAAGTGTATGAATCGGCGATTAATTCCAGATCTCCCTTGCGTTCCCTGAGGAAGGACTCGATCATCTGACGGTGATCTTGAACAATTCGGGTCATGGAGGCTATGGTGCTGGTCTCTATGGATGTTGTGAAATAGTAATAGCCGACCCCCAGGGTCAGGACAAATGGGATGAGGGGCACCAGGATCATGTTGATCAAAATCGTCCGTTTCAGAGTGGCGTAATGATTTTTCACGGTGATTTGAGCGGTCTTTCTGATCGTGTTGCGTATTTTTCAGAAAAATGGGTTTGCGGAAAACCAGACCAGGGCTTTCGCTTTTTACCTACAAGTTGGCAAACTTCATTCCTCCTTTTCCTGCTCCAGCACCCTTCCGGGGAAGCGGATCAATTCCCTGATCCTGGCGCTTCGAATCTTCTGTTCGTGTGCGTCTTTCTTTTCAAAGGCATCCGCCAGCTTCACAAGGAGTTCTTCCAGCTTTATCGGCTTTAGCAGGTAATCAAACGCCCCCAGCTTCATCCCGTCGATACTCGTCTCCACAGAGGCATGCCCGGTGAGCAGGATAACTTCCGCAAGGGGCTGCATCTTCTTGATCTCTCTTAGGGTGTCAATGCCGTCAATGCCTCCCGGCATCTTGATATCGAGTATCACCACGTCAAAGAGCCTCTCCTTCATCAGTTCTACGGCATCTTCCCCGCTGGGTACGCCTGTCGTATCTATGTTTCTCTTATTCAGACGATTGACCAAGGTCTCCAGAAAATCTTGTTCGTCATCCACAACCAAAACCCTGAAATAGTCCATGCGAACCCCCTAAGATCTCTTTGATGTTTTTGGAAATGATCAATGAAACGTCGGCCACGACATATATTGCCAATACCCCAATATCGTCCAGAACCAGAGCACAAACCAGGCAAGAATCGTTACGGGCAGTCCGTATTTTACAAAATCAAAGACGCTCAGTAACCGCTCTCCCGTCTCAGGGTCTTTTCCCATACCGAAGGCGATCGCATTGTTGGGGGTGCCCACGACCAGGAAGTTGGCAAAGGAAGAGGAAAACGCACATGCAAGGCCTGCCTTCCAGATGTGAACATTTCCCAGCGCGGCCATGGGCAAGACGATCGGGCCAAGGGCCGCCACGGTGGCACCGTCACTCATGAAATTGGTCATTGTTCCCGTCAGGATGCTGATCCCAATTATCAGTCCCTCTCCGTGTGCCATGGAATCGGGCAGGAGGTCTACAAAGGTGTTGGCCAGCCACAGTGCGCCTCCGGTGAACTTGAGGCCCACGCCCATTGCGCAGGCCGCTGCGTATAATCCCACAACATCCAGGGCCACACCTTCCTGGATATCGTCCCACGAGATGATGCGGCAGAGGAACATGGCCATGACGGCATAAAGGGTAGGGCCACCCAGTCCCGCATGCTCCCCCAAGATGATCCAGGCTGCCACCAGGACGACCAGGATAGCCGCCATCATGGCCTCTTTTCCACCGAACTTTGGCATCCTGGACACCTCGGCCCTGATGATTTCACTTGGATTAATATCCTTGACCTGAAATCTGGGTTTGCAGCGGAGATACATGTAGGCCCCGATAACGATGGCCATCAGGGGTACAAAGGGCAACCCGTACTTCATCCATGCCAAAAAGGATATGGGGTCGCCATATTCCATCAGATAGCCGACCATGATGGCGTTTCGTCCTCCAGCCGCCGGAGACCCGGGACCGCCATGGTTTGCGGCAAAACAGATACCCAGCAGGAGAAAGACGGCAAGGGCAGGATCGTTTCTTACGCCGTAGATCCGACAACTCACCCGATATATGCCCATTAGCACGGGAATCAAAAGCGCAACCAGGGCATGTTCAGAGAGAAAACTCGCAGCTATTGCCAGGAGGGGAAGAAACAGAAACGCAAAGCCTCTGGCACTCTTGATGCGACTGAGCAGGATCAGCCCGATCCGTTTGTCAAGGCCTGTCTTGGCCACGCCTACGGCTACGACCAAAATGCCGAAGATGAAGAAGACCGCATCCTTCATATAGGCCTTTGAGATATCATTGATGGGGAGTATGCAGAAAAGGTACATCATCACGCCAACCAGGATGTCCGTGGCGCCTAATTGCAGGGATTCGGTCCCCCACAAGAAGACCGCAAGGAAAAAAATGGCGAGCATCACCTTTGCCATTTGAGCCGCCCCCAAAGCCGTTATCAAGGGGTCGGTCTTGGAAGATGGCTGAACATCCTGTTTTGTTGCTGCCGCAAAGGCATCTGGATGCATCTTTTTATTAATTGCATCCGTAATGGTGTTGCACCCTTTCGGCATTTCGTAACCGGGAGGGTTGACCTTACTTGCCAAATCGACCATGCTCTGTGGGGGAGGCATAATGACGAGAACAGCAAAGCATGCTGCTGCAATCAAGAAAAGGACGGGCTTATATCCCGGCCTGTTTGCCCATACGGAAGATTTATGATCAGTTTGAACTGTTCGGTCATAAACCATGCTCTCCTCCTTTATCTTGCTTCTCAGACACGTGTAAAACCCGCTGGAAATGAATCCTCTTGTTCTCACACTTTTGTGAACACCCGCATCCGGTCAGGGGATTGGGGACAACGCCGATTGTCAACGGAAAATACCCTAGCGGGCTGACTCGTGCGTATGCCCTCACTAAAGCAATCCCTGTGCCAAGGGCAGCTTGGAGAACTGGCAGAGATAACCCCCTAAAACCAAAGGGGTTATTGGGGGAGATAATATTTTGTGGCCATACCCTAAAGGAACGTATGTCGGTATATTTTACACATTGTAAAGGATGATTTAACGAGATCGACGCAGGCGAGATTCGAGCATCAATTAGGTGGGGCCCTAAAAAGTTCCATGACAACTCCATGATACCCGAGCTGTGCGGGTTGTTGTCAGAGGTCTATCGACTACTTCTTTTCAGGAAGAACAATGGGAATCTGGACGGTAAAGGTGGATCCCTTTCCCCTATCGCTCTTGAGGAAAATGGTTCCGCCCATCTTTTCGATGATATTATAACTGACCCAAAGACCGAGTCCCGTACCTTTCCCCGTCTGCTTTGTAGTGAAGAACGGTTCAAAGACCTTCCCCTGTATCTCCTTGGAGATCCCCGGTCCATTGTCTGAAACGGCGACAACTATGTGGGAATCGGTTCTACGGCTGGTTATCTCGACCAATCCGTCTTTGCTTATGGCGTCAATTGCATTGGATATGAGGTTCAAGAACACCTGCTGGAGCTGTGCCTGGTCGCTGGCAATGATCGGAATGTGAGAATCAAGATCCGTCTGGATGTCGATATTATTGATCCGGGCATAATTTGCCAGCAGTTCTATCGTCTGGTTCAAGGTCTCATTGATGTCAACGCTTTCCATTCGTGGTTCCATTCTGCGGGCATATCCCAGCATATTATGGACAACCTTTCGGATCCTTTCCAGATGATGGTCGATTTTCTTGATGGTGGCCTTGTATTCGTCCAGGTGCTTGCTCTTCTGAAGATCCTCCTCTTGCAGGAGGTCTTCCATCCACCCGATCTTTTGCATAATGACCACCAGGGGATTGTTTATCTCGTGGGCCACGCTTGCCCCCATCTTCCCCAGTGCCGCCAGCTTGTCCGAATGCATCAGCTGAACATTCATTTCGTTCATCTTGGCATCGGCGTTCTTCAAACGCCGTATAAAGAGTCGCGTCGTAAAAACGGTCGTCAGGATAATGGCCAGGACACCCAGAACAATGATAGCGATTTCCACATTCCGGGTCACCCCTAGCCCCCTCATCTCCTCGGCCACCCCCTGGCTGATGATCAGCAGCCATCTGGGGGTCTTTAGCCAGTAGCCCGCATACAATATCTCATTGCCCTGAGCATCCCTTTGTTCAATAACCGTACTCTCCCCGCCAAACAGGGTGGTATCCAAAGGAGATTTTGACAGCATCTTGCCGTCGAAACGGGGCTGGGTCTGGAACACCCCCTCCTTGTTGACGATGTAAGCATCACCGGTTTTTCCCACCTGGGCAGACCTTACGATCTCACCAAATATATCCGGATCGATGGTTGCCCTCATGATCCAGCTATGCTGGTTTTCCTGTCTGAGGACGGCGATAATGAAGTGGGGTATCTTGCGGTAACCAAAATATACGTCACTTATGTATACTCCCTTGCTTATAACCTCGGCAAACCAGGGCTGCTGATAGTAGTTTAGCCCGAGGAGATCATAGGGCCCCACATAGGCCAACTGCTGACCATTATTGTTGATCACGCCCAGGTCAACAAAGGCCCCTCCCCTTGAATTCATGATCGAAGATATGAAGGAAAGTTCTGCCTGATTCGTCAGGTCATTGAAGGTATGGGTATGGGCTGCGGTATTGAGAAGGGCGATGCGTTCTTTCAGAAACACATCGACGGCCTTGGCCTGGGCCCTCGCCCGGTATCTTATCTGTTCCTCGATCTTATCCCTGTACATCCGGGCGAACTGGTAATAGATGGTTCCGCCCAGGAGGATAAGGGGGGCAAGAGAGACCAGTAAGACAATGAATATTATCTTCCTTTGAAGGGTTGCATATAGAGAAGTCTTCATGGCGAATTCGTGCACCGGATAATTTCCACTATCAATAAAGGGCAAGGGATGACAAACGGATCTTCTCGCACCGCTCGATAGGAGTCGCAACGAATATGCCAACACCCCGGATCTGGTGTTATCTGGATAACCCTTTGAATTTGTATAGAATTATCAGGAGAGGTGTGAGCGCGATCTGCTGTCAGATGAGGGCGTGTGTCAATGATTTTTACACATTGTAAAGTAATGTCAAGAGTGGAAACCCCCCATTTCGGAGATATCCTTCTCAATCTTTGATCGATAATAGCTTAACGATCGACTATTGGACATGATCATATCCAGCTGCCGGGTATGGACGATCAGATAGC
>CAZXCQ010000096.1:0-20527 GCA_964639275.1 uncultured Desulfobacteraceae bacterium
GTACCGACATTCACATCGATATAAGTGGCGCCGGCTGCTGCCTGCTGTTGGGCCAGATCCACGAGCTTTTCTGCCTGGCGTTGTTCTATGATGTCGCGTACAGCCGAGCGGGTGGCGTTAATTTTTTCTCCTATAACAATCATGCAGTCCTCCCTTAGTCCATCAGGAAAGAGCGAATACCTGGGATTTCTTCAACGATGCGGCGGCGCACATCCGGAGCAATATGCGATACCGGCTCGGCATCCAGGATGCTACGCGCTTTTTCCGAGGCACGCTGGCGGGCATCCTTGCCGCCAGCGGCCAGCCAGATATCCCGGTTTTCCCGGTCGCTGAGCATTGGCATAAACTGCTCGGTACGCATGAACCGGCGGGTGTGCCGTGAGGAGACAAAATGGCCGGCAGGGCCCACTTTCTGGATCTCGTCAAAGGCCAGGGTGGTCTCATCCACACGGATCCCCTCGACCGCTCGCATCACCATGCCGATGATCTCATTGTCGATGACCAGTTTATCAAAAGAGGCGGTCATGCAGAATTCCAGAAAACCGGCCGCATCATGAATAAAGTTGCCGCCGGCCAGGGCCACCATCAGATTGGTCAGGGCGGATTCGTACCCGGCCTGGGCATCGTTGACCTTAGCATCGGACATGCCGGCGGTAGCATAGATCGGCAGTTCGTAGAACTGGGCCATCTGGGAGGCAGCCGCATTGAGCAGCCCCATTTCTATGGCCCCTGCCAGATATTTCATATCGCGCAGATCGGTGATCGAAGAGATGCAGCCGAACAAGACCGGTGTGCCGGGGTTGACCAGCTGGGCCAACATCACACCGGTCAGTGTGTCCACACAGTCAACCACCAGGTTGCCGGCCAGGGTGATGGGGGCGGTGGCGCCGCACAGCGGTTCGGCGGGCACGACCAGCGGGATGTTGTTTTGGGCAACTTCAATGGCCAGACAACCGTATTCTTCATCCAGTTTGAACGGGCTGATGATGCAGGCCACCATGGAGATAAAGGGCCGCTGCCGCAAGGCCTCGGCCGATCCGGCGATCATTTCGGCCATCCTGATGACATTGCGGACACCCTCGACGGTGTAAACACCGCCCATGATATGTTTTTTGGTACGGTTGAGCGCAGCACCGAAACGATTCACATCGACGTCTTCGCGGTCGACGTCGTGGGGAAAAATATTGAGCATGTAGAAATGGATGTTTTCCAGTGCGTCAACCAGCCGGGCCATGTTCATAATATCGCACAATTCGGAACGGCGGTTGTCATCAGAGCCCGGGTCCTGGACATTTAGCGCTGTACCGCCTGTTCCCAAATAAACCCGGGTACCGCCGATCTCGCAGTCCAAAGACCCGTCGGGCTCACGCCCGCACAGATTGACCACAGAGGGCACCTGCTTGATGAGATCCATGACCATGGCCTCTTCGAATCTGGCGATACGCAAACCGCTATCCACCTTTGCCCCGGCCTTCTTAAAAATTTCCAAAGCGTCATCATGGTTCACCTGAACGCCAACCTCCGAAAAGACGCGGAGTACAGTCCGGTGGATCTGTTCTATCTCGCTATCTGTCAACGGCCGATAGCGGCCGCTTTGCAGACCTTTACGCATAATGATCACTCTCCTTTAGGTCCAAATATTTCATCGATCTGTTGTTAATTGCTTCGGCGGGCGATACAGCCGCGCTTGGCGCATGTGTTGCATGGGTTGTACGCCGGGTCTGTGGCTTCGACTTCCGGCGGGAGCAGGCCAAAGAGGCCAGATACGGATTTACGAGGTGACATCAAACAGCTGTCGTTCAATGCCACATGCAGGTTGTCCGCATCGGCAAAAAGCTTAAACAGCGGACGCTGTTGCTGGATAGGCCAGTCACAATAACCCGGACTGAACCGCAAGGTAACCGCGGAATTTTTTTCAGCCTGACGCCGCGCCATACGCCGGTAGAATTGCTCTACGATGTTCTCTGCCGACATCGATCCCATGGCATCAAGCACATAGGCGTTTGCGTAACGCTTGCGTTGCATGAGCTGCTGCACTTTCATTTCCACGGCCGGCCCCACGGTGGCTACGAAACAGCAGACCGCTTCGGCTTTGGCCAAAGCCTTGGCTAACTTCCGGCTCTTAAAACGGGTGCCATCGGCGAGGCAAATCAGGCTGGAGTTCACTTCCAACAGCTCCAGAATGCGATAGACGAGTTGCGGTTTCAGCATCCTCTGGAGCTCTTCAGTCAACAGGTCGACGCGCCGGAGCGATGCCGGCGATACGCACCGTCCCTGTTTGGCGCCCAGCAGGCGCAGTACTTTTTCGGTATCAAATGCTTTTTGGAAGTTTTCCAGTATCATGCCTAATCCCTGTAGTGATCGGGTCTAAATGGATTATCCACCGGGACGTCAATGTAGCCGGCCTGTTTATCGGTTATCTTTGTGAGATGGGCTCCCAGTTTATCCAGGTGCAGCCTGGCCACCTCTTCATCCCATTCCGTGGGCAAGGTATCCCCACCAATCCTGCGGTGCTGGGTCCACGGGCCGATCTGGGCCAGGGTCTGGTTGGTGAAGGGGGCTTGATGTTGAACTTTTCGCTGACCGGCCATGCCATCAGGCGGTCGATCTGGATTTCGTTGTCGAGGCGGTTTTACCGGCCGTCATGATGCCGCCGGCGCACTTGATGCCCTCCACCAGGGATTCCCGGCACCCGCAAATATTGTCGAACTTACTTTTGGTGACCGAGTCATTGACGCTGATGGCTGGCATCAGCAAAAGGACCGCGCTGGACAAGAGAACCGGTGGGATTGACTCTCTAACTGAGTGAGCCACGTCCTCCGCGCGTGGTCAGAGATAATTGGCTTTGCCTGGAAAAACTGTCAGACTATTGGAGTCCTGTCATTGAAAGCAAATAAGACATTGAGACCTTCAATTCTTTCTAAGGCCATTTAACAGCTTTGAGATCTACCCTAACTCTTTACAAGTTGAGTAAATATGCGCTTATTGGCATTCCCCCTTAACTCGGTCAACCCCATTTTTTTGGGTTTATCATAAGCCCCAAAACAATAAGTCCTTGATTATAGGGATATTTCCCAATCCCACATCTTGATGAAAAAGCTGTCCATGGGCACAGGGAGATCTTCCACGCCAGGAAGGGTTTACAGACACTTCTCAACCAGATCCGACATGACATCGATCCGACTCTTTATAGACCACGGTCGGACCTTCTGACTCAAATTTTCGGAAGGTGTCCTATAATTCCGGTCGTTCATAGCCGACGCCAAGGTTTTCCAGCATCCACAAGGCGTCCTGGTGCACCTGGAAAGGCATTTCGACGGTATCTTTACCCAATAAATCGCTGGATTCATCCACTTGTTCTTTGTTCAATCCTTTCATAGCCGTGGCCCATGTTCACTTCAGCAATAATATTTTTAATTCAAATAGTTGCATACCAACTAACTTGTTGTCAAGTTTTTTTTTGACAAATTGATTTAGTTCAAATATCATGAGAATCTTTGTAATTGAACCTGAATTTGCCAAAACAAAGGGGGTGGACTAAAGGCATGCTTACTCTCTTTAAGGTGAGTCTACCTCGAGGTCTTGAACGTCCAGCATGCTGGTCAATGTGTTGAGGGCGCGAAAAATTCGCTCTTTTTCGTCCTCGGACAGCTTTTTTAGCCCATTGACGATTTTCTGCTGGATCGGTGGGGGGGCGTTTACGGTCAGATCGATACCTAAGTCTGTCAGTTGTACGGTAATTATGCGTCTATCCCGGGTATTTCTGGATCTGGATACCAGGCCTTTCTGTTCAAGGCGGTCAACGACCCCGGTCACGGTACTGGACTGGACCATCATGTGCCTGGCGATCTGGGACGGCGGTAAAGGACCATTTTCATATAGTGCCAAAAGGCAATTGAGCTGGGCCGCGCTTATCTGATATTTCTTGTTCAGTTCCTTTGTGTATAGCTCTGCTGCCTGGATCAGTCTGCGGATGGCAAAGATGATCTCTTTGGTGTGGTCTCGCAGTGCTTCTTGATTTTGAGGCTGAATACGGTCCAGATGACCCTCGTTCAGCATTCAATTGACCTCCGGGAGGAAGACCCTTCCAAGAAAATGTTTGAATTGAAACTATTCAGTCTATATATTATCATAGTTGAAGCATTATAGGCAACAAAAAAATGCGGGCTGACGACGACAGCGCGATTTTTTGGAAACACTTTACTGTGAATTAGAATAGATACCATGATCCAGCTGATTGATGTGTCAAAGACATTCGACCAAGGGCGCACCTATGCGGTGAGGCACCTGTCCTTCAGGGTTGAGAAAGGAGAGACCGTTGTTCTTCTCGGATCCTCTGGATGCGGCAAAACGACTACCCTCAAGATGGTTAATCGGTTGATTGAGGCCTCTGAGGGTGTCATCGAGGTCAATGGCAGGGACGTAATGGCCCAGGACCCGGTGGATCTGCGTCGCGGAATAGGCTATGTGTTTCAGGGAATCGGCCTATTCCCCCAGATGACCGTTGAACAAAATGTGGGAGTCATACCTCGTCTCCTGGGGTGGGCATCCAAAAAAATAAGGGAACGTACCGAGGAACTGCTGACCCTGGTGGGGCTTCAGCCCGAAGAGTATGCCCACCGATTTCCAGATGAGCTGTCCGGAGGGCAGCAGCAGAGAGTGGGGGTGGCCCGAGCCCTTGCCTCGGACCCCGCGTATCTTCTCATGGATGAACCCTTTGGTGCCCTCGATGCCCTGACCCGTGAGACGCTTCAGCAAGAACTCCTGACGCTCAAAAAGCGGCTCAATAAAACCATTGTATTTGTGACGCACGACATCTTTGAGGCGCTTCTGATTGGGGATCGGATCGCCGTTCTCCACCAGGGAAATCTCGAACAAATCGCGACGAAGAAGGAAATCTTAGGGGCCCCTGCCACTGAGTTTGTGGGTGATCTCTTTGCCAAACCGGCGAGACAACTCGCTGCTGCAAAGGAGATGCTATGACAGGCATCGGCGCCTTTTTCGGTTACGTCTCAGAGCGTCTACCAGAGCTCTGGCTGAGGACCGGTGAGCACCTTATGTTGACCGGTTGCTCCACAAGCGCAGCGATAGTGATCGGCGTGCCTTTGGGGGTCCTTCTCTTTAAGGCCCGCTGGCTGCGTAACCCTGCCATGGGTGCCGTTGGAATTCTTCAGACCATACCGAGTCTGGCCATGCTGGTGTTGCTGCTGGCCCTACTCAAAAAGATCGGGGTTCTGCCTGCCCTGGTTGCCCTGACGCTTTACGCCCTGCTGCCCATTGTCCGCAACACGCTCACCGGGCTTCTGGGGGTATCCCCTGAGGTGATGGAGGCGGCACGGGGGATTGGCATGACCGAATATCAGCAGCTCAGAATGGTCCGCATCCCTTTGGCAACACCCATCGTCGTGGCAGGTATTCGAACAGCCGCCGTGGTGGGAGTGGGGATTGCCACCCTTTCTGCCTTTATCGGGGCCGGCGGGTTGGGTCAGTTTATCAATCGCGGTCTCGCCCTCTCAAACACCAAGTTGATCCTGCTTGGCGCGATCCCTGCGGCACTGCTTGCCCTCATCGTGGATTTCTCGATCGGGGCCTTTGAATGGGGCTTGCGGCCACAAAGAAAGATAGCGCGAAAGAACTCGGAAAAGATCCTGAGGCCTGTTGCGCTGATGATACCTTTGGTATTGATCTTTTTCGCGATCATTTCATACTTTACAAGGCCATCTGCTGGACCTGGACAGGCAGCACTTTCAAATATCGAGACCAGGACAGTCCGGATCGGGACCAAGAATTTTACTGAACAGTTGATCCTTGGGGAAATAATGGCTCAGTTGATCGAGGCCAGGACCGAATTGAGCGTGGAACGGCGCTTTAACCTGGGAGGGACCATGATCTGTCACGGTGCCCTGGTAAATGGCGAGATCGATCTATATGCCGAATATACGGGAACCGCCCTGACAGCAATTCTCAAAAGACCGGTTGTAACGAATCCTGAAGAGGCATTTCGCCTGGTTTCGGAGGCCTACCTGGAGGGCTTTGGCCTCAGATGGCTCGGGCCTTTTGGATTCAACAATACCTATACCATCACCGTGCGGTCTGGCGAAGCAGATCGAAGGGGATGGGCGAAGATCACTGACTTGAAAGAGGCTGCGCAGACCCTCAGGGCTGGTTTTACAGCTGAATTTGCAGAAAGGCCTGATGGTTATCCCGGACTTCGCAGGGTCTATGGTTTGTCATTCAACGAGATCCTGGATCTTGATCCATCGCTCATGTACGAGGCCCTTTCAAAGGGAGAAGTGGACGTGATCTGCGCCTTTGCCACAGACGGTCGCATTGCGGCATACCATCTCACGCCGTTACAAGACGATCAGAAGTTTTTTCCCCCTTACCAGGCCGCGCCTGTGATTAGAAAAGAAATCCTCGAAGAACACCCGGAACTGGGCGAGGTCCTTTCCGTTCTTGAGGGTCTTATCGATGATGCTACCATGCAGCGGCTGAATCTGGAAGTCGATGGAAAGAAGAAGCCCCCCTCTGAAGTGGCCAGAACCTTCCTAAAATCCAAAAGGCTTCTCTGAATAAACCGGGGATCCTCCAGCCAGGACCGTTTTAAGGCTCTTGACCACGAATCGGATGGTTTTCTTCGCAAAATATCCCCTTGGAAAGGAGCATCCCCGACCGTTTGCATCGACGCAAAAGAAATGTATAGACCCTCTTGAAATTATTTCTTATTGAGGTATAGTAGAAAAAATTAGAATTTGATCATAGTTCTCGCTCTTTGGAAACAAAATCATGTCAATCTTGGTGGCGTCGTAATTACGTCATCCCGCCATGGGCCCGGCCTGGGCTCTCATCTTGTGCCAAAGCCATTGGGCAGAGGCCTTTTCTTTGTCCCTCAGCTCTTGTGGAGACTCGTGTGAGATTTTTTTCAATGAACTCTCTTGTTGGCTATACGCCTCGGTTTCGGCCGGGGAACTTTTCTGAAAGTTGGGCCACTCCAACTCACCCGCAAAGTACCCCTTAGTCCGTCCTCCCCGAACAGTTCACTGCAATCTTGAAATAATCCCTGCCAGTGGCTTTAGAATCTCAAGAATTCGTAACACTTTAGCCTTTTGAAAGCCGGACAATGGGGATTCCGTTTTTCGGGCGTATAACTCGCCCGCAAGAGAGCGTAGAGAAATCACGCGCCGTGGGAAAAAAATAGGAGGCAGTACTTCCGGGAAAGCCTGATGGTTTTTGACGATGCCGATCTCCGTGATTTCTTAACGCTCTCTAACGGTCTCAAACAGGGATACACCTTTCAAAACGGAACCCCCATTGCCCTGTCCAAGTGTCAGTTTTGAAAAAGGCTAAATTGATACAAGAATTCTAAGTTTTTCCCGCCGAAAAACCTGAGGTTTGGAGGGTACTTGTTTGCCATTTTTGACCGGTGGCCATGTAGCCCATGGGGCCACAGGAAGGTTGATCAGGAGAGACAAATAGATGCGATGAAGCCCCAAACATTAATAGATAATATTTCTCCGGTACAAGCCCCTCAACCTCGATGTGAAGATGAGTAAGATGCCAGAGAATTATAAGAAACTCTGGGTCAATGTACTCGGGCAGGCCATTAGAGACGCCCAGACGTCCGAGATAAAACCCGGAGTCTACTCCAACCGGACCGCTGAAGCCGCCAGACAATGGTTTCTCAGCGCAAATGAAGGGGTCTGCTCCTTTCTTTGGATCTGCAAGGTATTGGACATTGAGCCAGAATTTCTAAGACGATTCGTATGGAATGGGGGTTCCGAATCCCCGTTGCCCGGGTTTCATAAAATTGAAATGTTACAAAGACTCAAATCACACAGGTCGCAATATAAACAAATCAAGACTTAGGGGGTTGGATTGAAACGAAAACTATTAATATTAGGAGGTATATTTCTTTTGGTATCTTTATTGCCTGCCAATTTAGATGCTGAATTGTGGGAGCGTGAGCTTCACATGATGAAAAAAGCATTCATGAGCGGGTATTTTCGAGCTCTTTGCCTTGAAGAAAAGACAATAGCAAGGTTAAAGGAGGACAAAGAGGCCATGAAGAAACACATAAGGGCAAAAGCGTAAGAATACATAGATCCCCTATTCCGGAAAGAAGCTTTGTAACATACTGAAATAGCAATATGTTTCCAATCTACTGGAAATTGTAGCCCACAAATATGAACGAACAGCACACAGTGATTCCAGACACTTACAAGGTCAGAAGGCAATTTTGCGGAATACGGGACAGATCAAGTGCGTGAGTTAAACAAATGATTTGTGCGGGTGCACCGTTCCACAAGCGTTTAGAAATGTGTCAAGTGTTAAAGAGGAAGAGATGACCCAGAGATCAGATGAAGAACTGGCAAGCCTTATGGAGAATAATCCTTATGATCGTGGATACAGGCCGATCGGCAGAAATGGTTTTGAGATTAGGACCTCTCCTAATCCAAAACGCAAAAGGAAAATCCTGCTCTCTGTGGGTGCGGGTGTCCTCATCCTTGCCGCTGTCTTCGCAATATCTTTTCGACTCGTCAATAGCCGGTATGAAGAACAGTTTGCTCTGCTGAAGGCCAACCTTGACCAGATTGCGGGGAGATTAACACGCATTGAGGAAATGGAGGACAAAATAGCAATGTTAGAAGAACAGGATAAAAAGCTCCAACATTCTTTGTCGGTATTGCAGGGCTCCCGGGACTCCCTGAGAGGACAACTAACTAAACTGAGTCAGAATATGGGCCGACTGCAAAAGACGTTTTCAGTTCCCGAGCAAAAAGCAAGCACCGGGACTATACAAAAGCCAACCGATGGCAAGAGAAACAGATTTTACCACAAGGTCCATCCTGGCGACAGCCTCTATGGGATAGCCAAAAAATATGGGATTTCTGTTACTAGCCTATGCAGCGCCAACCGGATAACTCGAGACCAAATTATTCGTCCGGGGCAAAGGCTCTTGATCCCTCTGGGGAATCGTTAGAGAAACACAGTCTTCTAGGTTGCCACAATCAATCTCTCTCAGCCAATTTGCCGGTATATCGGTCTATAGAGGATCTTCTGCTGGTACGGTACGAGGCATGGCAAAAACCCTCACATGCATCCTGGTGATTTGTTCCTTTCAATTCTTCATGACCGGTCTGGAGGCACGGTGCAATCCGTTACCGAGGAGGGTTATGCTCCTGAAAAAGGCTGAACGATCCCGCAAGGCGCTGTACCGTTCTCTTCCAAGACAGAAATACCGGCACAACTGGTTAAGCTGTATTCGGCGTTATGAAAAAATTTATACCCGCTATCCGAAGACTGATCAGGCCGTATGGGCAATATATCAGTCAGCCCGATTATATACGGGGCTTTACTCTTTTTCCGGAAGGCCCGCTGATTTGGATAGAGCCATCCTTCTTTATCGCAGGGTGGCAGATAAATACGCAAAGCATCGTCTCGCCGACGATGCCCAGTACAGACTCGGGGAAATTTTCTATAAATACAAGAAGGACCTTCCCGGGGCCTGCGTGGAATTTATAAAAGTCGAAATGAGATTCCCAGCGGGAGATATGCGGTCTAAAGCTGTAAAGATGGCCGAAAGGATTTCCTCAGCGCTGGGCAAGAAGAACAAATCCATGATTAAGAGGCCTGATCCAGAGCCAAGGTCAGAATTGATTGCGGTAAAGGATATTCGGTACTGGTCAGCTCCTAATTATACACGGGTAGTTGTCGACCTTGAAGACCCCGTAAAATATGAACACCACCTGCTTAAAGGGGGTCAGGGTCCCAACAAACCTCGAAGGCTTTATTTGGATCTAAAAAATGCAAGAATCTCGGCACAGATTGACAGGACCATACCGATCAAAGGAGAACTGCTCCAAAGGGCCAGGGCAGGGCAGCACACCAAGGATACTGTGCGGGTAGTACTGGATATGGAAAGCATCAATGGGTATAGAGTCTTTCATCTCCACGAGCCGTTTCGAATCGTGGTGGATGTGAGGCGCAAAAAAACGTCCCCCGCGGCACAGCCTCTCCTCAATGTTCACAAGATCGTCATTGATCCAGCTCATGGGGGCAAAGATTCGGGTTGTCGCCTGTCAGGCATAAAGGAAAAAAATATCACTCTCAGTATATCCAAACTTCTGGCTGAGAAAATAGCAGTGAAAATTGGATGTGAGGCCGTACTTACAAGAGATAAGGACGTCTTTTTGCCATTGGAGCGAAGAACGGCCATTGCCAATATCGAAAAGGCGGACCTTTTTATCTCTCTTCATGTCAACGCCGATAATGACAAAACCATGAGGGGGCTGGAGACCTATTTCCTTAACGTAACAACAGATTACAGGTCCATGATTTTGGCAACAAGGGAGAATAGGGCCTCCCAGAAAAACATGAGTGATCTCCAGTCGATCCTCAATGACCTCTTGCTAAACAGCAACGTCCATGAGTCGAGAAGATTTGCCTATGAACTACAGAAGGGAGTTTTGTCGCGAATCACCAAGAAGTACAAGGGAATCAAAGACTTAGGTGTAAAGCAAGCCCCTTTATATGTGCTCATTGGTGCCGACATGCCAGCAATCCTTGTCCAAACAGGATTCATCTCCAATCCTGTCGAAAAAAGGCGGCTACTCGACAAAAAGTATCAAGAGTGCCTGGCTGAAGGGATCTGTGAAGGCATCATCGCTTATCTCAAAACCAGAGGTCGCGTTTAGGGTGATAGACGGCGTTGTTTGCCCTGGCAGCAAACAATGCGACAACATTTTTCGTTTACCATTGGGGCGGAGCCTATTTCTCCGGGGTGGTCTGGCGCAATCGGCGGAGCCAATTCTGCGAAGTTATTCCTGCGCAAGCCCCAAGTCATAGTAAATTAGACCTCGCCTCAGTCCTAGACGAAAACACCTTAACCCCGATCCTGTGGCCTCGGAAAGGATTGACCGGGTTCTTGCGCGGCCATGGGAACGGAGAGATGGCTCTGGGCGATAAGCCAGTTCTTTCCCCGCTTTTCGAGTACCGCCGTAAACCTGCCTTCCATAACAACCTCCCCCTGATCCGTCACCGCCTTGACCTGCAGATTGGACGCCATCCATGCCACCTTGCCTGCCGCAGAAACAGAAACCTTTGTCATCTTGACCCTGACCCCCTGCGACTGTGCAAAATCCCTTTTCATCCCCCTGGTGACGGCCTTGATTCCGGCATATCGCTCATCCGCCCCTGTACCCAAAACCAGAAGGCCTGCATCAGGGACGTAGAAGCTCAAGACCCCGGCCAGATCCTTATCTTGATACGCCTTCCACATGCCCTTAAAGACCTTCAATACTTCCCCTCTGATCTTCGCATCGGCTTTCATGATAACCTCCTCCATAAAGGTTTAAAGCTTGCTCATACCCAACTGACCTGTTGCTAATTACCACCTCCATCAGTATCAGAGAAATGATCGCAGATTGAATTCCTTTCCACACTTCAGACATCGAGGGTTATGAAAGAAAAACACGGTTTGGCCCTCTGGCCTAACCCCTTGGAGTTACACATGGGGCGAGTGACAGGACCTGAACCCGCTACAACTGGAGCCACAATGAAGTATAAGGAAAACAGTCTTGTGTGTCAAATTGAATCCGGTCCCATGAAATTGTATTATCTCATATCAAATTCCTCTTATCTCTGGTATGGTATAAGGCCCTGTACGTAGCTTTCAAACGGATATGGAGGATCTGGTTACTCAACTAAAAAGGGGCTCTGCAGATATAGGAAAGGAGGGTGCAATGGCCAAGGTCAGCTATGAGACAGATAAAGCCATATTTGAGCTTGATCTTGTGGACGCCATCGAGAGGCTCAGCTATTATGCCACTGCGAAAAATGTGGAAGAAGCGGCCCAGCTCCTGGATTTTATCGCCGAGTCATCCGAAGAGCAGGTAAAAATACCAGAGGCCTACGACTATTTCGATTCGATCGCATTGGACCTTCTCGACAAGGGAGAGGGTTCTGCCAGGTGTAAACCCTGTGGCAAGACCTATCAATCCAACGAACTCAAATCAGCCACTTCAGGTCACGGGGAAGGCTCGCCTTCAACCGGCCCAGGAGACAGGGGCGGAATCAGGAAGCTATTTGGCAAGAAAAAAAGGGCTTCCGAAAGGTTGGGGAAAAGGGGTTATACATGCCCCGAAGGTCACGAGTTGATCTCATTGATAGGCTGGAGAACATAGAGACCGGATTGGCCATATCCCCGTGTTCCATCACACCTCGGGTCTGGTTCGAAAGACCCTCACCTTTTGGCTTATCCTCTTCTGGAATCTGTCCAGATACACATAGACCACCGGGGTGATATAGAGCGTCATCAGTTGAGAAAAGATCAACCCCCCGACAGTCGCCATCCCCAGGGGGCGCCGGGACTCGGCCCCGGCCCCAAATCCGATGGCAATGGGGAGGGTGCCAAAAAGCGCCGCCATGGTTGTCATCATGATGGGCCTGAAACGGATGATGCACCCCTGGTAGATGGCCTCGGCCGGGCCTTTTCCGTCTTTTCTCTCCGCCTCCAGGGCGAAGTCGATCATCATGATGGCATTTTTCTTTACCAGGCCCACCAGCATGATCACGCCCACAAAGGCATAGACGTTGAGATCGATGTGGAAGATGAGGAGGGTCAGCAGGGCGCCGAATCCTGCTGAAGGCAGGCCGGAGAGGATGGTGAGGGGATGGATAAAGCTCTCGTAGAGAATTCCTAGTACAATGTATATTACCAGGACCGCCATCACTAATAGGATACCCAGGCCCCGTATAGACTCCTGAAAGGCCTGGGCCGTTCCCTGAAAGCTGGTACTGATGGTCTCCGGCAGGGTCTGGCGGGCGACCTTCTCGACCGCGCCAACGACATCTCCCAATGAGACCCCGGGCTTCACATCAAAAGAAATGGTCACTGCAGGAAGCTGACCGAGATGATTTACCGTCAATGGCCCGAGGCCGCTGGTAATGGTCGCTACCGCATTCAAGGGAACCAGGTGCCCTGTGGCTGATCGGATGTAAAGCAGCCTAAGGGCCTCCGGATCCAGCTGATATCCGGGCTCAAGCTCGAGGATAACCTGGTATTCATTGTTCGGGGCAAAGATCGTGGAGATCTGCCGTGACGAGTAGGCACTGAAGAGGGCATCCTCTATCTGGTGCGCCGTCAGACCCAGCGTGGCGGCCTTGTCCCGCTGGATATCAATATTGATTTGAGGATTCTTGATTTCCAGATCGCTTGTCACATCCTGCAACCCCGGCAGGTCGCGGAGTTTGGCTTCGAGGATGGGCGCATAGCGATAGAGTTCATCCGTGTCGGGACCCTGCAGCGTGAACTGATACTGGCTCTTGGTGAGCCGCCCGCCGATCCGGATCGGGGGAAGGTTTTGTAGAAAGACCTGAATCCCTGGAACGGCCTCTAGCTTGCTCCTAAGCACCTGAATGACACCATCGACGCTCAGATTCCGTTCCTCCCTGGGCTTCAAATGCATAAAGAGACGGCCGGCATTGGTGGCCGCACTGGAGCGGCTGGCCCCGATCCCCGACATGAATGAATCAACGTTGGGGTCCTGGTGAACAATCGCGGCCAGGGCGCGCTGGTGGCGGACCATGGACTCGAAGGAGGTCCCTTGAGAGGCCTCGGTGATGGCAAAAATTCGTCCTGTGTCCTCGCTTGGGAGGAAACCTTTGGGTATGCGCACAAACAGGTAAGCCGTCACGACAAGGATGATCGCCGAGAGGATAATGACCGCACGACGATGGTCCAGGACCTTCCGAAGGCTCCATTCATAGACCTTGAGCATTCCCTGGAAGATGCGTTCAGCGGCGTTATAGAGGCGACCATGGCCTCGATCGGCAGGAGGGCGGAGGAAGCGGCTACAGAGCATGGGCGTCAGGGTAAGCGAGACGAATCCGGAGATGAGCACCGCACAAGCGATGGTGACGGCGAATTCATGGAGAAGCATTCCCATGACCCCGCCCATAAAGAGCACCGGAACAAAGACGACGACCAGGGAAAGGGTCATGGAGACGATGGTAAAGCCGATCTCTCTCGACCCGTTGAGCGCCGCCTGAAGGACCCCTTCTCCCTGCTCCATGTGGCGCACGATGTTTTCCAGCATCACGATGGCATCATCCACCACAAACCCCACCGAAAGGATAAGGGCCATTATGGATAGGTTGTTAATGCTAAAATCCATAAAATACATTGCGGCAAAGGTGCCTACAATGGATATGGGGAGGGACAGGCTGGGGATGAGGGTGGCGGAGAGGTTGCGCAAAAAGAGGAATATCACCAGCACCACCAGGCATACGGCCAGGAGCAGGGTCAACTTCACATCGGCCACGGATTCCCTGATCGATTCTGACCGGTCATAGAGGACATCTATGCTGACAGAGGCCGGAATGCTCGTCCTGAGGGTGCCGAGGATGTCTTTTACGGCGTTTACCACCTCTACCGTATTGGTGCCGGGCTGGCGCTGAATGGCCAGGACGATAGCCGGAATTTCGTTATACCAGTAAGCAGACTTGTCGTTTTCGACGCTGTCGATGACCCGGCCAATGTCCCCAAGGCGCACGGGGGTCCCCTTCCGATAGGCCACCACCACCGGACGGTATGCCGCCGCTTCTGTCAACTGCCCGCTCGCCCTCACCGTGAAGGCCCGGTCAGTTCCCCAGAGCGTCCCTGTGGGTAGGTTTACATTGGCCTTCTGGATCGCACCGGCCACTTCGTCGATCCCGATTCCCCTGGAGGCCAGGGCCTTCGGGTCCACCTGGACCCGGACGGCGTACTTCTGGGCGCCGTAGACCATGACCTGTGCAACTCCGCTGACCATAGAAATCCGCTGGGCCAGCAATGTCTCCGCATATTCGTTGACAGCCGAAAGGGGGAGGGTGGGAGAACTCAAGGAAAGATAGAGAACGGGCTGATCCGCCGGGTTTACCTTGCGGTAGGAGGGGGGGCTGGGCATATCGGAGGGGAGTTGGCCGGCCGCCGCCGTGATAGCTGCCTGCACATCCTGGGCCGCGGCATCAATGTCGCGGCTCAGGTCAAACTGGAGAGTGATCTGCGTGTTCCCCAACCCACTCGTTGAGGTCATGGAGTCAATGCCTGCGATGGTGGAAAACTGGCGCTCCAGCGGTGTGGCAACGGCCGAGGCCATGGTCTCAGGGCTCGCCCCAGGGAGATTTGCCGATACAAGGAGGGTGGGAAAATCCACATTGGGCAGATCGCTTACCGGGAGCTGCCGGTACCCCATGATACCGAAGAGCAGGATGGCCACCATGACCAGCGTGGTCATAACCGGCCGGCGTATGAAGATTTCGGCAATATTCATTGATTGTGCTTGGTCTTATTGAGGTCGGCCTTGATTTCTACCTTTGTCCCCGGGGTGAGCCTGAGATAACCGTCGGTCACGACCCTTTCTCCAGGCCTGAGCCCCTGGGCGACAACGGTTTCTCCGCTTAGGGATCGGCCCACGGTCACCTTGCGATACTCCGCGGTGAGATCTGGGGTGACGACGAACACATAAGGCCCTTCCTGGCCGATCTGGACTGCCTCCGATGGGACGACGATTGCGCCAGAGTCTGTGGTGAGTATCAGGGCAACCTCCACAAACTGTCCCGGCCACAATCTGTCGTGGGTATTCGAGAAGGTCCCCTTGAGCCTGATCGTTCCGGTCGTCCGGTCCACGGAGTTGTCTACGAAGGTGAGGACCCCATCTTTCACAGGCTTGTCCTCACCCGGTATCAGCGCCTTCACCAGGAGTTGTCCCCGGGCCATATGTCTGCGGATATCCCCCAGATGCCGTTCGGGAAGGGAGAAGACGACATAGACCGGACGCACCTGATTGATCTCCACGAGAACCACGTCGTTGGCCTTGATGACGTTGCCCTTATTGACGTGGAGGTTCCCCGTCCGTCCGTCCAGAGGTGCGTGGATAAAACAATAGCCGAGTTGGAGTTTGGCATTCTTCACCCCGGCGCTTGAGGCGCGCGCAGCCGCGCGGGCATGCTCCACGGCGGCATCAGATGCCCTCAGACTGGCCTGTGCCTCCTCCAGCGCCGCCTGGTCTGCCAGCACCGCGGCCTCCAGGGCATCGGAGTTTGTTCGGACCTGGTCGTATTGTTCCCTCGACACGTTCCCCTTTGCAGCCAGGGCAGCGTAACGTTCCGCCTGCACCTTGGCCATCCTGGCCTGGACCAGATCCTTGGTTAGAAGAGCCTTGACGTGCTTCACCTGGGCTCGGTCACGAACCCGGTTTGCTTTGGCCTGTTTCACCAGCGAGAGGTCTTTCTCCAAGATGGCCTCTGCCTGTTTGAGAGCGGCCTCAAATGGACGCGGGTCAACCTCAAAGAGAAGATCGCCCCTCTTTACCATGTCTCCTTCCTTAAAGGCTGTCCTTATGAGCTCCCCGCCAACCATGGATTTTATGGAAACAGAGGAGTAGGGCTCTACGTTCCCGATCGCCCTGAGCTGGACCGGCACGTCTTTTTCCACCGCAGAACCGACGGTGACGGGCGCTCTCGGCCGATTCCTCTGCTTGCCCTCTGTGTCCGCCGAGCAGGCAAAGCAGAAAAGGATAAGGGCCAGAGACAGCCCCTGTTTCAAACACCGCCAAAGGTCGGGGCCGGGGTAAAATCGTTTTTTTTGATCAGGTTTTTTACGCAATGTCATCAACCTATCCAAGACACCCTTCTCTTTGCGCGGATCTTTATACATAGACAGACGGACCTGTCGCCAGGTTCGCGGGATTATACCCGTCTATCCTGCGGCTGGCAATAGGAAAAGAAAGTAACTTCTCAAAAATCCTGGGGGGTTAACGGCTTCCGCTATGGCCCGACAAGAAAAGTGGGGGACTGGTCATTCTCCGTCTTTTCCAATATGGAAGGCCTTACCGATGACTTCACCCAGACGGTGGTATTCCAGGGTCCCTGCTGCATATATCAGGGGATCTATCTTTTTCGCATCCGGATTCCCGTCGGTGATACAGCCCTCGTTAATATAGGTTTCAACGATTTCACCGACCACCAACAAATGGCTCCCCAGGTCCAGGGAATGGACCCGTTTGCACTCCAGGTTCACCGGACATTCCTGGATCAGGGGGGCTGTTTCCAAGACACCATAAAAGACCGCAAACATTTTTGACTTATCCCTCTTTTTGCCAGAATAGATCCCGCAGTAGTCGACCTTTTTGGCCAGGTCGGCAGAGGGAACATTGATTGAGAAGGTCCCCTGCTCCTCAATGCCTGTCAGGGTATGTCGCTCCTTTCTGAGTGCCACTGAAACCGCAGGCGGCTTGTATGCGGCAATCGCACACCAGGCGGCGGTCATAAAGTTGGGTTTCTCATCCACCCTTGCACCGACGAGAATGGCGGGCATCGGAAAGAGGAGTGTCTGGGGTCCGAGTTTCCTTTTTTCCATCGTCGCATTTCTCCTTTCTCGCAATATATGCCAGTGTTGTCCTGCGCCATATTACCTCGCACAAATCAAAAATACAATCACTGTGTCAATCTGGCTTTTTCAAAATTGACGAACTCGAAAAAACAATATTCTCTCGCAAAGACGCGAAGAACGCCAAGAAAATGTCATTTAATATTAATAGCTTTGCGAATTTTGCCTGCCCTGTGAAATGCGAAGCCTATTTCTCTGGGGCGGCTTTGCATGAGATTTTGACTTCTTACAACTCCATCAATATTGGCACTTGGAGAGGGCAATGGGCGTTCGGAGCCCCCATTGTTCAGCTTTCAAACGGTTAAAGCGTCACGATTATTCTATTTCTTGAGATCAAAAATGCGACAGGGGTTTTCATAACCCACCCGGCGGGCAAGCTCAGGGGGAAGCAGGGAAAAGAATCTATGGGTCTGTTCTCGAGCACGCTGTCCCTGGGAGAGATCTTAAAGCTCATATAGAGATTCGGGTGTCTCCCCAACAGTCTCGCCGTTAGCCCGGCTGTGCGGCACCCGGTGTTGTCCCACCCCACATGTGACCAGATGATTTTTGCCCCTCGATTATGGGCCAGCAACCGTTCAAAGGCCGCGATGTTGGGGGTCAGTGCGTCCGGGTTGGGAGGCGACCTGAGGCCAACCGGAAGTGGCATTTTTTCAGGAACGGCCTCCATATGGATATCGATGGGCACGTCGTGTTTTGCGGCAATATCCGAGAGCAACAAAAACAGGGGGTGATCCGGAGGAGCCGATTGATGATTGTGGCCCTGCCCAGAGACAGGTGCTCGGCCGTCATTTCCCCAAAACCAACCGCACCCTTTGAAAGGATCTCCAAGGCCTTTTTCTCAAATCTCTGCCGCAACTCCGGGCTTGTCTTACCCTCCTTCACGGCCTCCTGAATTATGACATTCAGGGTCCCGCCCCCGCCGAGGCAGCCAAAACGGTCGGGATATCTCCGGACAATGCCAATGAGTTCATCGATGTCGTATTGACGGGGGTGCTGGAGGGAAAATGGCGGTGGCATGATCAGCATCTCTTTGATGCCCAGCCTGTCCATAAATTCCAGGGCGACCCGTGCCGCCCCGTCATAGTCCGGTGCCTGAGGCACTGCCCCCGGGCCGAATTGCCCGGCCACATGGCTATGGGCATCGATGTATGATCTCCCCCCTGCCGAACCCTCCCGGCTGGAAGCCGGGACCGGCTTCGTTTCCGGTTTTGGGGGCCCTGAGGAGGCACAAGAAAAGAGAAAAACAAGAAGAGATATCATCCCACGGATGCCGAATGTCCTGATTCCGATTCTCACGGCAATCTCCCCTCTCCCATTGTTTCAAACAGGATACATGTACCGTCAAAAGATTAGGGGATGAATCACAACTTTTTTAAAGACTCCCGCAGCTTCTCGGTCGCCTCCCTGTCAACCTCAAGGGTCTCCGGATGGATCACCACACCATAGCTCTCCCCGGCACCTGCAAGACTGACATATCCATTTTCCACATCGGTCTTCACCTGCTCCGGATCGCGCTCAAGGGGATCGCCATATCCGCCTCCCCCGGCCGCGTCCATCGTGACAACATCCCCCGGGTTCAACCGGGTCAGCCCGTAGGGATTCCCCGCCTGCCCATTGACCAGAAACCGGGCCTTTGCCCCGTGTCCGCCGCCGAAAAGACCTTGAGGGGGGTAGTGATATCTCCCCGACTGGATACCCAGGTTGACAGGCGGGATGGGTGCATACTGATCGTCGGGGACCCTGAAGACCGCCCGCCTTCCAAGGCCCCCCATCATCGTGCCAGGTCCCCCTGAATCGGTGAGTATCCCCCTCTCTTCCACTATGAGCGGGGTGTCGCTCTCAAAGATCTCCACCGGGGTATTGGCCCCATTGGCGGGAAAGATGTAGTCATAATAGCCATTATTTCCGGAACTGGCACCCATCCCGCCCCCCCTGATGATCACCGAATGCCACGGGGTCGCATCCCGCCGCCTGCCGTAAAAGACATTCATGGTCGCGGGCGTCCCCCCGCTCCCGGCAATAACCCGATCGGGCAGGGCCCCGGCCATGGCCCTGTAGATGATCTCGGTCATAAAGTGCCCGATCTGCATTCGGGCGGCAACGGCCGCCGGAAACCTGCAATTGACCACGCTCCCCTCCGGGGCTGACATGTGTATGGGGGCGGTGCAACCATCATTGTTGGGGATGTCGGGGTCAAACATGCTTTTCATCGCCATAAACACATAGGCATATGTAAAATTGAAAACCACATTGCCGCCCCAGTCCACCTGGGGAGAGGAGCCGTCGAGGTCCACGTCGATATCGCTCCCATGTACCTTGACCGCCACCTTGATCACGATGTCCGTCTTACCCTCCATCTGCTCCACAATCCCCTCGGCCCTGTAAACCCCGTCCGGGACCTCTGAAATGGACTCTCGCATACTCCCTTCGGTGCGGCTTATGATCTCATCGGCCAGATCGTCCAGGCCCTCAAGACCGTACTCCTCAAGCATCTGGCAGACCTTCTCCGTGCACACATGATTGGCCGCTATCTGCGAGCGGATATCGCCTGTCACCTCATCCGGTGTGCGGACATTCCAGCGGATCATCTCCATAACACCCTGATTGAGCACCCCGCCGTCATAGAGCTTTACCAGGGGGATGAAGAGGCCGTCCTCATACACATCGTGGTTGTCTGAGGAGACGCGTCCCCCGATATCCGAGTGGTGAAACACGCAGGCAGTAAAGGCCGTGAGCCTGTCGTGATAAAAGATGGGGCTCATCACACAGACATCATTCAGGTGCCCTGCGAGCGCCCATGGGTCATTGGTGATGAAGACATCACCGGGTCGATAGCTGTCTGGAGGCAGCCTCTCTATGAGTTTCTTGATCCCGAGGGCCATGGCCCCCGATTGACCCGGGGTTGCGAATGTCCCTTGCGCAAGCTCCCTTCCCTTGCGGTCGGTGAACATACAGGTGTAGTCGTGGGCATCCCGCAGCAGGCTCGAAAATGCCGTACGTGCCACGGCGCTGTCGGCCTCATCCACGATGGAGATCAGCCGGCGCCAGAGGATCTCCAAGGTCACAGGATCAAACTGTAGCCCCATCTCTTTCCTCCCT
>CAZXCQ010000097.1:0-20480 GCA_964639275.1 uncultured Desulfobacteraceae bacterium
CATTGGGAGAGTGGTCCGCGGCCAACAGGGAACGAATGATTGAAACCAGCTACAATGCTGCCCAGAGATCTGAAAATCACTTCAAGGGTCGTTCAATTTAGGGTGGCGTATCCATGATAAAGGCTATCATTTTTGATTTCGGGCGAGTCATTTCGGCGCAAAAGCCACCGTCTCTCTTTCGTCGTTACGAGAGAGATTTGGGGCTCGCGCCCGGAACGCTCAATCCCATCATGTTCGGAAGCCAGGCTTGGGAGGAGACCCTTCTCGGCCGAAGGACGGCGGAAGAGTTCTGGCATGCCATTGGACCTGAGCTTGGGCTTAAGACCCCTGAGGAAATAGACGCGTTCCGTCGCCGGTACCATTCTGACGAAAAGATCAATGAGGGGGTGCTGGACCTGATTCGTCGCCTGCATAGCCACTATAAATTGGCCGTACTTTCCAACTCGCCCCCTGGCATAAGGAGATGGTTGGCTGACTGGGGGATACTTGAATTCTTTGATGTGGTGTTCTGCTCCGGCGATGAGGGGGTAATGAAGCCTGAGCCCACCAGCTTCCAGACTACGCTTGACCGGTTGGGCGTAAAACCCGATGAGGCCGTGTTTATTGATGACACCATGGACCATGTGGAGGCCGCCCGGAGACTGGGAGTGCATGGAATACTCTTCAACACCGCCGAGGCCCTGGAGGCTGAGCTTGGCGCCTTGCTTGACGTGCAATGAGAAAGGAATTGCTGCTAAGGGAACAGCATGGCGTTGAGCTCCTTGCTTTGGAAGAAAATGCCTCCCTTTATCTGGCCCGAATCCCAGAACTGCACAGAGACCCATTTGATCGGATGCGGGTCTGTCAGGCCATCATTCACGGCATGGTCCTACTGACACCTGATGGGCTTATCTTACAGTATCCAGTCCGGTCAATCTGTTAGAAGGGTGGGGGGGTTTAATGGTTAGAAATGGCGGGGTAATCCCGGGCTACCTTAGATGGCCCCCCCTCATTCGAGGCACCCTGATCAGTAGATACAAACGCTTCCTGGCGGATGTCAAACTCAGAAACGGCCGTGTTGTGACTGCCCACTGCCCCAATTCGGGAAGTATGTTGAGTTGCTCTGAGCCGGGCCAAACGGTCTACCTCTCTCGCCACGACAACCCAAATCGAAGGCTCAAGTACACCTGGGAGATGATCCAGATGTCCACATCTCTGGTGGGGGTCAACACCCTGGTACCGAACCGATTGACCCGGGCCGCTATTATTGCCGGAATGATCCCCGAGCTCGAAGGTTTTGAACGGGTGCGTTCTGAAGTCAGGTATGGCAAAAACTCCCGAATCGATCTGCTCCTTGAAAAGGGGAACCATCGGTGTTTTGTGGAGGTGAAGAACTGCACCCTTGTGACCAACGGGGTGGCCTATTTCCCTGATGCCGTTACCTCGAGGGGGCTCAAGCACCTGAGGGAACTCCGGAGCCAGGTCCGCTTGAGTGACCGTTGTGTCATGTTCTACCTGGTTCAACGGATGGATGCGAGGCTCTTTATGCCCGCGGACCATATTGACCCTGCCTATGGCCGGGAGCTGAGAAGGGCGGTCTCAGACGGGGTGGAGGTCATGGTGTATGATACGATCCTGGATACGGAAGGGATCAGACTCAGTCGGCCTCTGTCCTGCAAACTGTGATTCTGATCTTTATCGGGACACGGGGCCTTGCCCTCAGGGGGTTTCTACTTCAACCCGGCCACGGCCTGGGCGACGTTGTAGCAAAAGCCCCCGATCTTTTCAAAGGCCGAGAGCAGATCAACCAGGATCAGACCGGGGTCAAGAATCTATCGGGAGGGTTAGCCGATCTTTAGTATAAGGGCGCCACCCGTATCGCCGGCGGCACATCCCGCCCAGAGGAAATAGCCCCCGCCTTTCATGACCACCTCCTCAATCCCCTCTATGACGATACGACCCACGGTGGGGCCCTGGGGGTGCCCATATATCAGCGAACATCCATAGTTGTTAAACCCCAGTCCCGCTGTGCCCATCGGATCGATACCCATCTCCTTGCCAAAATAGAGGTCATTGACCACAAAGGGGTTGTGGGTCTTGACAGTCTTCATATCCTGTATCTTTAGGCCGGCCCTTTCAAGGGCCATCCTGGCAGCCGGTACCGGCGCAGCGGCCATGTAACCCGGTTTTGCCCTTGAATATCCATAGGCGATGACCTGTATGGCGAGCGAGGGATCGGTGCTCAGTTCTTTGGCCTTTTCCTCGGAGGTGACGACCAGGGCGCAATTCCCGTCCGCCGGGTAGGTCTGTGACCCAAAGGAGAGAATGCCGCCGGGTACCATCGGTTTGAGGGCGGCAAGCCCCTCCTTTGTGGAGGGCGTAACCCCTTCATCCTCTTCCACAAGGATCGTCTTTTTCCGCGACACCTTTGCCTCTGCCGGAAACATATACTCCCTCTGGAAGGCCCGGTCGTTTTCAAGGGCCATCAGGTACTGCTCGTAACGTCTCAGGGCCAGTTCGTCACACTGCTCTTTGGTGAAACCTCCATCCTTTCCCACGTTTTCAGCGGTTTCGATCATCTTTAAACCCACATTGGGGTCAGCGTTGAAATTGTCCATGAGCCAGTTCTCCGATATGACCTCCCCGCCGGGTCCGTTGGGGTTTGGCCAGATGGTATGGGGGCCGTTGGAGCAACGGTCGGCCATGACGGTGCAGACGTTTTTGTAAAGGCCTGTTTCTATACCCACGGCTGCCTGAAAGATACATGTGGCGGATGTGGTACAGGCCTGGCTGAGGGTTACCCCCGGGGTCTCTGTGGCACCCATGATCGCCGCGAGCCATGGGCTTGCATAAAACCACTTGGGCTGCCCGATCGTCATGCCGAGGATGACATAGTCAAACATCTTGGGGTCCCAGCCCTTTTCTTTGAGCCATCTCTTGGCGGTGTTGCCCGCCAGAACAACCGCATGCTCATTGGCCAGGCTTCCCTGCCATCGTGAAAAGGGGGTTGAGTAATAACCCTTGTAAGGTATAAAGGCCTTTGTTAACATGTCATTTCTCCTCCAGTAATAAAGTTTAAGATCGCGATGAGATCTGTTATTTGGTCTCGCTCCATGTGCCGTATTTCTCTCTCAGGAGACGGTGAAGTATCTTTCCTGTGGGGGTCCTGGGCATCTCGTGATCATCGATAAAATCCAGCGACTTTGGTCGCTTATATCCGGCCAATTTGCCACGGGAGAAGTCGATGATTTCCCTGGCCAGTTCATAGCCTGGTTCATAGCCTTCATTCAACACCACTACGGCCTTGACGGCCTCGCCCCATTTGTCGTCAGGGATCCCAATGACCGCGATATCTTTGACCGCCGCATGGGCACCCACCACATTCTCCACCTCGGAGGGGTAGACGTTTTCCCCGCCCGTGATGATCATGTTGGCCTTTCTGTCAACCAGCGTGTAGTAGCCGTCCTCGTCCCGGACCACCATATCACCTGCCGAAGACCAGCCATTGTCAAAGGCCTCTTTTGTCTTTTCGGGCTCATTCAGGTATTCTTTGAAGAGCATTGGGGTCCTGTAAAACAACTCCCCGACCTGTCCATCACGGACCTCATTTCTGTCTTCATCAAGGATCCTGATCCGGTCGGTCCCAAAGACCTCTTTTCCGATGGACCCCAGCTTCTTTAGCTGATCTTCCGGCCTGAGCAGGGTTATCAGCCCGCCTTCGGTACTCCCATAGGCCTCCCACAGTTCTGCATTCTTGAAATAGTCCATGATGGCCAGTTTCAGATCCTTTCTGGCAGGCGCAGAGGAGATCAGAAGCTGTCGGATGGAGGATACATCAATGCTGCTTTTGACCTTGTCGGGGAGGGCGAGCATCATGATGTAATGGGTAGGGACCAGCGAGGTAAAGGTGATCTTGTATTTTTCAATGGTCCGAAGCAGATCCTCGGGGTCAAAGCTGACCATATTGTAGACAAAAACCGGCGCACTGACCAGGGTGTAGGGGAAAGAATAAAATATGGAATTGACGTGGAACATGGGCATGACCAGCATGACCTTGTCATCGGGCCGAACGCCCGTATTGATGTTATTCACAAAGTACTGGGCCATATTGCTCTCGTGGGTCCGCATCACGCCTTTGGGGCGTCCCGTTGTGCCGGAGGTATACATGATGGTCCAGATGTGGGCGGCGTCTACGAGGATATCCGGCTCTTCGGGGGAGGACCTGTCCAGGAGGTCTTCATACTCCACATATCCCTCGGGCGCGGGACCGTCACCCAGATAGATGTAGGCATCTTTTTGGACCGGGAGCTTGTCTTTGATGCTATTGACCAGCTCAACAAAAGGGGCCTCCACGATAAACCCCTTGCATTCGGAGTGGTTCAGGATGTACTCGATCTCCGGCCCGGTCAGTCTGAAACTGACAGGGACAATCACCTGCCCGCCCTTGGCACAGGAGGCATAGATATCCATCCACTCACCCCGGTTGTAGGACATCACCGCATAGGTATCCCCGTGCCCCACACCCAGATCCTTTAGGCCGTTTGCCAGGCGGCACGAGCGTTTATTCCACTCCCCGAATGTAAACTCCCGTGACTTGTCTTGCCACCCCAGTTTGTCCGGATAGTTGATGGCATCCATCTTGAGGACGGTACCCACATGCATCCATTTGCTTAAAGTCATTTTGTCAACCTCCCCCTAAAGACCTCACAAAAACCTCTCCGCCGAAGCCTGTCCAAGTGCACCCCTGATCCCGTCCGGCACACGCTTCAACGGGGTGACGGTTTTCTAAAACTGAAGTTTCACGACTATGCCAAGGCATTGGCAACGACCTCGGTGATATCCATGATCTTTATCTTGCCCCGCTCCTGTTTGGGGATGGCCTTGGCCCCTTTTCTCAGATTGTCCTTACAGGCGGCACACCCCGAGACAATGATTTCCGCACCCACGGCGAGGGCGTCCCGAACCCTCTCCGCGGCGATAGCTTCCGCCATCTGCGGGTCGTTCGCCTGGAGACCCCCACCACCGCCACAGCATCGCGCCTGAAGCCTGTTTCGGGCCATCTCCACATATTCGAGCCCGGGGATCTTCTTCAGGATGTTCCGGGGTTCGTCAAAGATCTCAAAGGCCCTCCCCAGGTCACAGGGGTCATGATAGGTTACCTTCTTTCCAAGGTCGCCATCGAGCCTTATTCTCTCCGCATTGATCAGTTTTTCCAGATACTGGACAGAGTGGTAGACGTCCAATCCCAGATCCCCCATCTCTGGATAGATCTTTTTAAAGGTCTTGAAGCACCCGGCACAGGGGGTCACCAGCTCACGGGCCCCCGTGTCGCGGATCTTCTGGATAAGCCTTTCAGCATGCGATTCAAACTCGCTCGACCCCATCAGAAAGAGGGGAAATCCGCAGCAGCCCTCGTCGGCGGCAAGGGTGGTGTAGTCCACTTGCGCGGCATCCAGGGGTTTGATCAGACTGGGGACCATCTTCATATCCAGATAACTGGGGACGCACCCCATAAACAGCAGTGTCTCGGCCCTGGGTCTGAGCTCCCCCTTTTTGGCCTTTTCCCTGAGGGCCGGCGGGTAGATGTCGATCCTGTCCTCCCTGGCGCTCGCATAGACATTTCCCGTCTTAAGGATATTGTCCCTCACCGCCAGGAGTGCCGCCGGGGTGAGCCCTGCCTCATAGAGTCTCCCCCGCACCCCCTCCACAATCTCGTCCACCCTGATCCGGGCTGGACAGAAGTAGGTGCATGCCTGGCAGGTGTTACAGGTGTAAAAGGCATCGGCAAACTCGCTTGAGGGTTCTACTTTTCCGGTCAGATAGTAATAGGCCAGGGCCGTTCTGCCGCGGGCATTCCTGCCCTCGCGATGTGTCACCTCAAAGGTGGGGCACCCAAGCCGGCAGAATCCACAGTGGATACAGGCCAGGATTTCGTTGTCTACCGCTTGACCAAGAGAATTGACCCCTTGAGGGTGATCCAGGAGCGGCTGAAAGGCAAAATAGTCATATATGTCCCTTTTTTTATCCGACCTCTCAAGGGCCATCTTCCCGGGGTTTAGTATATTATCGGGGTCGAGGGCCTGTTTGATCTTTCGCATCACCTCCATGGCAGGGCCCAGCTGCCGCTCAATATGAGGGGCACGGGTCAGTCCGGTGCCATGCTCGGCGCTGAGGGTCCCTTTCATTTCAATGGCGGTCTCTACAAGCTCTTCTGCCGCGGGTTTCAGGTGATCCCAGTCGTCTCTGCTCCTCATGTCACAGACAAATGTGGTGTGGACGTTTCCATCCCCCACGTGTCCAAATGTGGCGATCAGGACATTGTATTTTTTTGAGATGGCCTGGGCCCTTCGGATGGTCTCGGGGATCCTTGTGGAGGGTACACCCAGGTCCTCTGCAATGGCCACCAGCCGGTTACCCGGCCTTATCCTTGAGAGGGTGGGGACCAGCCCACCCCTCGCCCTCATCATCTCTTCCCGTTTCTCCGGATTATCGGTCCATTCAAATTCGAGGACATTGTACTTTGTGCAGATCTCCTCGATCTTATTCATATCGCGGACAACGACATTCTTGACCCCGTCCGCTTCCATTATCAACATGGCCTCGATCTTGCTCACATCCTTCCCCAGTGCCTTCTCCACCACCTTGAGGCTAAACTTGTCCATGATCTCGCAGCCCGCCAGCTTGATGCCCGATGTGGTTACCTCGGTCACCGCATCCCCGGCCGCGTTGATATCACCAAATATGGCAAGGGCCAGGGCACCATATTCGGGCTTTGGTTCGAGCTTTACCACCACCTCGGTGATGATCCCCAGGGTGCCTTCGGCCGTACAAAAGAGGCGTGTCAGGTCATACCCGAGAGAGGTCTTGGGGGCGATGGTTCCGGTCTCCACGATCGTGCCGTCTGCAAGGACGACCTTGAGCCCCTTTACATAGTCCCTGGTGGTGCCGTACTTGACCGCCCGGTGACCGCTGGCATTGGTGGAGACCATTCCACCGATGGTGGCAATCACCTCGCTGCCCGGGTTGGGGGGGAACATCAGGTTGTCTCTGGCAAGGAGGGTATTGAGCTGCATACACACCACCCCTGGCTCGATGCGGGCATAGAAGTCCTTCTTATTGATCTCCAGGATGTTGTTCATCCGGTGGAGGTCGAGGAGTATCCCGCCCCTTATGGGCAGGACGGCACCCGTGGTGCTGGTTCCGGTCCCCCGGGGTGTCACCGGGATCTTTTTGCTGTGGGCGAGTTTTACTATGGCCGAGACCTCTTCGGTCGTGCGCGCAAAGACCACCGCATCCGGCACACCCTGGTGGACCGACATGTCTCTTGAGTAACACAGACATTCGGTGCGGTCGTGAAAGACATTCTCGGGGCCGACGATTTGGGCAATTTCCGGTATGATATCCATGGATTGATCTCCTCACTGAAAGGGCCGGGTAGGCCAGCTCCGTGTGGCAAAACCAAAAACGGGGCCTCTGCTCCCCAGCCCCAATATGGCTAATATCTAGCTATAAAGTAACTATAACGAACGGGTCAAAAACCTGTCAAGACAAAAGCGGAGACCATGGATTCCTTAGGGCATTCGGCCAAAAAGGCCTTTTATTTCTACCCTGTCAAACCATCTCAACGATCTTCGCACCTGGCTCAACCAGTTAAAGGTATAGATATAATTTACCATGATCCCGCAGGATTCCCGCAACCCCCGGGGTGATGGATTGGCCAGGAAATTGACATTTTTCTCGGAAACCGTGGCGCCGTTACCCAGGTGGAAGCTGGCGACAGGATTCAGGGGCCTACCTCGTGGGTTCTTTTCTTCTGCAATATAGTGGTAGGCGATCTTGACCAAGGGGCCGCGGAGGATATTTCTCAGTTCTTCTTCATTCGGCCATGAATCATCCGACAAGAGGGAGTGGAGTCGGCTGTTGAACCGAAGGGGCTCACGCTCACCCCCGCCCGCCCGTTCGATGATCTTTCCGATCGCCTTCTTGGAAAAAAAGGAGATAATATCCGGGTGTTTCAGATCAAAATCCTCGTCTTTCCCCTCTAACAGGGGGCTCAGATACCCCTTCCAGAATCCAGGGACAGGGCTCAGTGTGGCAAAGTTCTTTATTCTTTCGTTTTCGTTCCGGAGATAATCCACCACCCGGCCGATCAGGATCTTGCCCAGACCAAGCCCGGCCAGGCCATTTTGGGTGTTGTTGATCGAATAGAATATGGCGGTGTCGGCCCTTGCCTTCTGGCTACCGGCCCCGACCATGATCTGAGAGATATTTCTCACAAGCCCCTCTGTCAGGGCAACCTCGATAAAGATAATGGGCTGATAGGGAAGGAGGCGGTGATAGAGGGCAAAACACCGCCTGTCCCTTCCGAGCCGCTGGCCCATCTCCTCAATGCTTGCCATGGGGTGAACCAGATCAAGATTCTTGATCCGCTCTATCTGTTTGTAGGCAGAATCAAGGGTGATCTCTTCCAGATAGATAAAACCCTCTTGAAAGAGCATTTCAAAGAGGAAGACGATATCTGAGTCGAGGGGGTCCAGATCAAGCCTTGAATGCCGGCGGATCAAGAGGAGATCCCCACGAAAATCCAGCAGGAATCTGAGCCCGCCGGGCGATCTGGAGATCTTTCGGAAGAGCCTCAGGCGGGGTGAATAGGCACGGCTTCGGAAGTCTGCGAGCAAGGAGGCCCATCGGGGGTCATCCTGTTGGCACCCCAGGAGGGCCTCTGCCAGCGGATCGATCTCCGTCTTTTTTACCTCTACCTGCTCGATAAGCCCTCTGAAAAGACCTTCCTTCTCATGCTCGGTTAATGTATCATAAGAGGATTTGACACTCGGGAATAGCTCGTCAAATGGGGGATCCCCCCTTCCCAGGTCCTCAAAGGCCTTGAGGGTCTCCTCGATCCGCTTGAGACCCTTATCATCTGACACGTTCATTTTATCTTCAAAGTTCATTTGGGCCACCGGATCTCTTTGCCTCACCCGGATAAACAGGAGGCGAGAAGTTACGAATTTCTAAGAAAAGTCCAGCACATCGAGGCCTTTCTTTTCCAGATCTCTGATCTGATCCCTAAAGGCCGCCGCCCTTTCAAAATCCAGGTTTGAGGCGGCCTCCTTCATCTTGGCAGTCAGCTCTATTATCATCTCCTCGAGGTCTTCGAGGGTCACATAGGCCCTTTCCGCTTCTGCCACGATCGGAACCGTCACATAGTCGGCCTCATATGCAGAGCCCAGGATGTCACTGATGTCTTTCTGGATCGATGTGGGGGTGATATCATGGATCCTGTTGTATTCCAGCTGAATCGTGCGTCGTCGACTGCTCTCATCAATGGCCCTTCTCATCGAACCGGTGATCTGGTCGCCATAGAGGACCACGGTCCCGTTGATATTCCGGGCCGCCCGGCCACAGGTCTGAATCAGGGATCTCTCCGAGCGAAGAAAGCCTTCTTTGTCGGCGTCGAGTATGGCCACGAGCGAGACCTCTGGAAGATCCAGCCCTTCGCGTAACAGATTGATCCCGACCAGGACATCAAAGACACCCAGCCTCAGTTCCCGTATGATCTCCATCCTCTCGATGGTCTTTATGTCAGAGTGCATGTACCGGACATTTACCCCCAGATCGGCATAGTATTCACTGAGATCCTCGGCCATCCTCTTTGTCAAGGTGGTGACAAGCACCCGCTCGTTGCGCTCAACCCGCTGATTGATCAGCCCCAGGAGATCATCCACCTGGTTTGTGGCGGGCCGCACCATAATCTCAGGGTCTGACAGGCCGGTCGGCCGGATGATCTGTTCCGCGGTCATCTGGGTCTTCTGGAGCTCATAGGGTCCCGGTGTGGCTGAGACATAGAGGGCCTGTCTTATCCTGGATTCAAACTCGTCAAATCTCAGGGGTCTATTGTCCAGGGCCGAAGGGAGCCGAAACCCGTAGCTCACCAGGGTTTCTTTTCTTGATCTGTCCCCCCGATACATGCCATTGAGCTGCGGGATCGTAATATGACTCTCATCGAGGATAACCAGAAAGTCCTTTGGGAAGTAGTCAAGGAGGGTCGGCGGGGGCTCTCCGGGGGCCCTCCCGGTCAGGTGGCGGGAGTAGTTTTCAATGCCGTGGCAGTAGCCCATTTCGATCATCATCTCCAGGTCGAACCGTGTGCGCTCCTCAATCCGCTGGGCCTCCAGGAGTTTGCCCTCGCCGCGGAAATACCGGATCCTCTCGTCCAATTCCTGTTTGATCTGAGAGATCGCCCGCTCCCGGATCTCCACTGAGGTCACATAGTGGGTGGCCGGATAGATCGTTATCCGGTTGAGATCCCTGAGGGCCTTTCCGGTTAAGGGGTCGATCTCACTAACCGATTCCACCTCGTCTCCAAAAAAGTTGATCCTCACGGCCCGGTCCTCTTCATGGACCGGGTAGATGTCCAGGACATCCCCCCGTACCCTAAAGCGCCCCCTGCAAAAATCCAGATTCCCCCGTTCATAGTGGATCTCAACCAGCTTCCGTACGGCGTCTTCCCTGGAAAGGATGTCTCCCTTTTCAACGTAAAGCAGCATGTCATGGTAGGCCTCGGGGGATCCCAGCCCATAGATACAGGAGACACTCGCCACGATGATCACGTCATCCCTGTCCAGGAGCGACCGGGTGGCCGAGTGACGCATCTTGTCGATCCGCTCATTGATGTGGGCATCCTTCTGGATGTAGGTGTCTGTCTGGGGGATGTAGGCCTCTGGTTGATAGTAGTCGTAGTAGCTGACAAAATACTCCACCGCATTGTGGGGAAAAAGGTTCATGAGTTCCCCATAGAGTTGAGCGGCCAGGGTTTTGTTGGGTGCAATGACCAGGGTGGGTTTTTGGACAGAGGCGATGATATGGGCCATGGTGAAGGTCTTGCCAGAACCCGTGACCCCTAGCAGCACCTGGTGGGACAGCCCCCTTTCTATGCCCTCTGAGAGGGTCTCAATGGCGTGGGGCTGGTCCCCACAGGGGGTGAGATCCGTGACGATTTCAAACATCAAGCCTCCAGGTGGTTTTCCGGGGGCCATCTTCCAGGATAACCCCCAGCGCCTTTAGTCGGTCTCGGATCTTGTCGGCCATTGCCCAGTCCTTTTGCGCCCTGGCATCTGCCCTGGCCGCGATCATCTCCTCGATCTGGGCTGGGTCAACCCCCTCCTGCGTGCCCGCCAGTTGCTCAAAGAACTCCGCCGGTGTCTCCTGGATCAGGCCCAGGGCCCGGCCCACATGGAGGAGTCGGGTGCGGTCATCCTCAAGGCCTTGACGTGTGGTCTCACCTGCAGGGATTGGGTTTTCGGCCAGGGTCCGGTTGATCTCTCTCACCTTCTCAAAGATAAGGCCAATGGCCCCCGCGGTGTTCAGATCATCGTCCATCAGGTCCAAAAACTCTTCCACGAAGGGATGGTCAAGGGGGTCTGGCCTCGGGGATGGATGTCCTGGCCCCTTGGCCTGATCCTTGCCTGGAAAGACATCCGGGGCAGTTTCGGTCTCCCCTGGGTGGGGGCCTGTCACCTCCTCCAATCTCTGGAGAGTCCGGTATATCCGAACCAGCCCGGACTGGAGCCCGAGGACATCCCTTTTTGAAAAATCGAGCGGACTCCGGTAGTGCCTCGATAGGAGGAAGAGACGGAGAACCTCGGGATGATAGGTCTTTAGGGCATCACGGATGGTCAGAAAATTCCCCAGAGACTTGGACATCTTTTCAGATTCAACCGTAACAAATCCATTGTGGACCCAGTATCTGGCAAAGGTGCCGCCGTTGGCCCCGATGGACTGGGCCCTTTCATTTTCGTGGTGGGGGAAGAGGAGGTCTTTCCCTCCCCCGTGGATGTCAAAGGACTCCCCCAGGTAGTGGTTACTCATGACAGAGCATTCGAGGTGCCACCCCGGCCGGCCCGGGCCCCACGGGCTGGGCCACTGGGGTTCACCCGGCCTTGCCCCCTTCCACAGCGCAAAGTCCATGGGGTGTCTCTTTTTCTCATCCACGGCGATCCTTTTGCCCGCCTCCATCTCATCGAGTTTTCTCCCGGAGAGGCTGCCGTAGTCCTCAAAGCTCTCCACAGAAAAAAAGACATCCCCGTCTACGACATAGGCATATCCGCGATCGAGGAGCCGGGTGGTCATCTCGACCATCCCCGCTATATGTTCCGTGGCCCGGGGTTCCACGTCGGCCCTGAGGACCCCCAGCCTCTCCATATCCTCATAAAAGGCATCGATATATTCCTGGGCAAGGGAAGGGGTCTCCTTTCCCAGCTCCTGCGCCCTCTTGATGATCTTGTCATCCACATCGGTAAAATTCCGGACATAGGTCACGTCAAGACCCTTCATCCGGAGATGTCTTACCAGCACATCAAATACGACAGTCGATCGGGCATGACCGATATGGCAGAGATCATAGACAGTGACCCCACAGAC
Organism: uncultured Desulfobacteraceae bacterium; assembly: GCA_964639275.1. Classification (GTDB taxonomy): domain Bacteria; phylum Desulfobacterota; class DSM-4660; order Desulfatiglandales; family Desulfatiglandaceae; genus CAZXCQ01. The sequence goes on from CAZXCQ010000097.1 coordinate 12,400, forward strand.
ATAGATGCCCACCTTCCCTTCCACCAGGGGTCTGAAAGTCTCTTTCTTTCGAGTGGCCGTATTATATAATCTGAGAGGCACGCCTCCACTCCTTGATCCATTATCCAGGGCCCTGACCAGAGACCCTCTTTCTGCGCCAGACCGCTAACCCTGATCGGTCTTATCATCAATACTGACCACGGCAAAGGCCGCCATCCCCTCCTGCCTGCCGCAAGGCCCCAGCCCTTCTGTGGTCGTCGCCTTGATATTGATCCGGTTTAATGATGTCCCGAGTACTTCGGATAATCTCTCCCGCATAGGCCCGATAAATGCCGCGAGCCTGGGTCTTTCAGCGACTATGGTGGCATCGAGGTTATTGACCCGAAAACCATAGCGCCTGACCCACGTCATCACCTGTCTCAACAGGGCGATACTGTCTGCATCTTTGTAACGAGGATCACTATCCGGAAAGTGCTGGCCGATATCCCCCATGCCCAACGCCCCGATCAGGGCGTCGATCACCGCGTGGGTCAGGACGTCGGCATCGGAGTGGCCTTTGAGCCCCAGGGTATGGGGGACCTCAATGCCCCCGAGGATCAGTGGGCGTCCCTTCACCAGAGGGTGGACATCATATCCGTGACCGATCCGGAACAAGACCCTTCCTTTCCATTCTCACAGGATCGACGGGATTTACATGATCCTATGTCCTCTCTATCCTGTTATCTTGTCCCAGATCTAGTGACAGCTGCTGCAATTGGTGCTCGAACAGGTGGCACAACCCGAGGATCCGGACGATGGGGTAAAGCTATCGCTGCTCTTAAATGAACAGGCCGACATCAGACGCCTGACATTCTTCCCGCTGCAATGCGGGCAGGCCACCTTGTCATCGGCCCGGAAGACCAGGGTCTCAAATTCTTCATCGCACTTTGCGCACAAAAACTCATAGATAGGCATCGGATTCTCCTTCCGATCTATTTCTTGTCCAACCCCTCAATGACCGCCGCTGCCAGCAAGGGAAACATGATCTCGTGGTGACCCACCAGGTTGTATCCCTTTCCACCTTCCAGGGTGGGACGCTGGACCACGTTGGTCATCGGTCGGTATTGGCGAACAAAATCCATATTGACTGTGGTAAAATTGTTGACCTCGTGGCCAAGGTTTCTGACCAGGCTCAGGGCCTTTAAAAAGACCTCCGGCAGGATGACCGCTGACCCGAGATTGATAAATACCCCCCCCTGCAACCCGGCGACAAGCCGGGCAAAGATACGGAAATCCATATGTGAGGTGGTGCCGATGGATGCACCTTCCACACTGGGGTGGAAATGGATGATGTCGGTCCCCAGCGCCACATGGACCGTCACGGGGACATCCAGATCAAAGGCCCTTGCCAGGATACTAAAGCGATTGTACGGGAAACCCTCACGGGCCAGCATAGCACCCACCGATCGACCCAGACCAAGCCCCTCTCCTGCACCTTCATTGATGGCCTTATTCAGAAAACGTCCTGTTTCCTCGGCCATTCCGAATCTCCCCTCCCCGATCCCTGCCGCCACATCTTCTGAGGTACCGCCCACCATAGCCAGCTCTGCATCATGGATGATGCCGGCCCCATTCATCGCCACACCCGAGATGATCCCGCGGTCCAGAAGATCTACGATGACTGGGTTGAGCCCCACCTTGATGGGATGGGCGCCCATTGCCAGGATGATGATCTTTTTTCCACGAGAGGCCTTTATGATCCGGTCGGCGACCTGGTTGAGGTCGTCTGCGGCAAGGATCTTTGGTAAAGATTTTAACCATTGGTCCAAAGATCCACCCGGACCCCATGCCCTGGCAAGGTCCTCGATCCTTATCTTGCTGGTCCGTTGGGCCAAAGGGTATGTCTTGACGTTGTCCAAGGTTATGGGCATGGGTTTTGTCATGATAAGGTCCTATTCATCCGATAGATGTCTTTGAAAGAGGATAAAGTCCACCAGATGGCACAGGATATGCCCGGCCAGGATATGCGATTCCTGGATGCGGGCAACATCATCGGCCCTGACCAGGAGGGCCATGTCCACCATGTCTGCCAGTTTTCCCCCATCCCTTCCCAGGAGGCCGGCAGTGTAGATCCCCTGCCGCTTTGCATCCCTGACGGCCGACAGGAGGTTCTCGGAGTTTCCACTGGTCGTAATGGCCAGGAGGATATCTCCTTCCGTGCCGAGCGCCTTTATCTGTTTGGAAAAGACCTCGTCAAAGGAATAGTCGTTGCCGATACTGGTTATCACCGAGGTATCGGTCGTCAGGGCCATGGCGGGCAGGGGTGGGCGTTCAAGGGTGAACCGGTTCACAAATTCGGCGGCGAGGTGCTGGGCATCTGCCGCGCTTCCCCCATTTCCGCACAGCAATAGTTTCCGATCAGCCGTAAAGGCCAGGGCAACCTTCTCGGCCAGGAGAATCAGATTCGGGATGTTCTCTCTGATGAATGCCTCTTTGACCTTCAGGCTATCCTCAAGGATTTTTTCAATGATCTTCTTCAATTAGATCCCCCTGGTATCAGGTTAGACATGCCACGCCAGCCTAAAGAAACCTATAGCTTCTGGTGCGATTTGTCAACACAGCACAGGGCCTAAAAAGGGCCTGTGAAGGCTCACACCCACGAGACAGCGCTTTAAGGCCGCACCTGTCAGATCAGGGGGTTCTAAAAACATTGTTGGACCGATTTTGATCCGGCTGGACCCATGAAAAGGCCGTCAGATGCCATCTGCGGGGTCCGGGAAGGAGAATGGGGTTTAATCCACTTGGGCGAGATCCTTGATGGCCTGGGCCACTGTCTTGAGTTCCCTTTCTTGGACGGTCCTGACATCCAAAAGGACCCTTTGCTTTTCAACCCTTGTTATTACCGGTGGATCATAAGCCCTCAGCCAGACCTCCATGGCCTGCGAAGACAGGCTTTTGGGAATCAGGCCCAGCAGTCGGCTTGGCAATTCCAGAAGCGGGAGTGCACCTCCACCGACCTTTGATCTCCCTTCTATCGGTTCAATAGAGAAATTCGGGGTCTTTACCTTACCGATCAGCTTGAATAGACGGTCAACCTTTCTTGTCAAAGATTGATGGGACTGACAGATCATCTTGAGGGTGGGGATCTCCTTGACCGCGACCCTTTCATCCCTGTAAAGCCGCAGGGTCTCCTCAAGGGCCAAGAGGGTAAGCTTGTCGATCCTCAATGCCCGGCTCAGTTGATTTTTCTTGATTGCCTCTACCAGCTCCTTTTGGCCCAGGATTATCCCGGCCTGTGGCCCACCCAGCAGCTTATCGCCGCTAAAGGTCACCAGGCTGGCCCCCTGTAACAGGGTCTCCTGGACAGTCGGCTCCTTTATAAGACCATAGCTTGAAAAATCCACCAGACAGCCACTTCCCAAGTCCTCCATGACCGGGACCCCGTTTCGGACTCCCAGTTCCACCAGCTCGGAGAGGGGGACATCCTCTGTAAAACCCACGAGCTCGAAATTGCTCCTGTGGACCTTTAAGAGGAGGGCCGTCTCCGGGCCTATCACCGCCTCATAATCCCTTAGATGGGTCTTATTGGTGGTTCCCACCTCCACCATCCTGGCCCCGCTCTTGCGCATCACATCCGGGATGCGAAAAGACCCGCCTATCTCGACCAGCTGTCCGCGGGAGATCACCACCTCGCGTCCGCTGGCCAGGGTTTCAAGGGAGACAAGGACGGCAGCGGCGTTGTTGTTGACCACCATGGCCGCCTCGGCACCGGTCAATTCCTTGAGGAGATCTTCCACATGGGTATACCGGCTTCCCCTCACTCCCTTGTCCAGATCATACTCCAGGTTGCTGTATCCCCCGGCCAGTGCCCTGAATTTTCTCAGTACGCTTTCAGCCAGAATGGACCGCCCGAGATTGGTGTGAACCACCACACCTGTGGCATTGATTACCGGTCTGAGGCTTGGCCGGGATATCATCTCTAACTTCCCGGTTACCTCGTTCGAGACCCTGTCGAGGTCGAGCCGGGTTTCAGATTCAATCTTCCCGCTCTGGATCTTTTTACGGAGATCATCCAGCACCTGGTTTATTGCCTTGAGTATGAGGGATCGAGGATACCCGGCAGAAACCTGCTGAAGCCTTTCGGTTGTCAAGAGGCGATCCACGGCAGGGATCATCCTGAATAACTCCTGTCTGTTCTTGGCCATGGGAGTGAAATCTCCTTTTTAGCAGAAAATGGATTTCCTGGACTTGGAATAATGATCGACTATAGGGGAGATTATTATTGAAGTCAAACAGTTAAGTCATAAAAATAGGGTGATGAAAACGCTTTTCATCCTCAACTAACAAGAAGGGTTAGTGAAACCCGCTCGGTTTGAAATCATTGTTTGTTCTTGCAAAATCGTTTTCGATTGTGATATAAATAGCCAAGTATCACGGTGGGTGTAGCTCAGTTGGCAGAGCACTGGGTTGTGGCCCCAGTTGTCGTGGGTTCGAGTCCCATCACTCACCCCATTGAAAAGGCAGGAAAGCCAAGGGTCTTAGGATCCTTGGCTTTTTTTGATGCCCTGAACACAAGGATTTTGGGATCATTAGCGGTCGGGAGGTTTATCATTCCGATGGACCATGTAAGCACGGCAGCTCATATCAGGCCAAGTTGAAATGAAAATCCCCTTCGCATTTTCCGGTTTTGTGCATCAAGCAGCCGTTGATCTTCGGAGTCATGGTATAATCGATATTCAAACCCTGTAACCACGTTTCGATACGCGTCATGATCGCGCAATCGTAATCCTCAACAACCCCGAGACTACTTGTCCCCTCGTATGCAAAACACTTCCCTCTCTCCCACTCCCATTTGAGAATATTTTTTTCAGGGGCTGTAAAACTGAATTTCATGAAATCACCCCTGACCAGATCAAAGGCCCCTGTCACAATATCCATAAGTTCTTCAAATGTTTCGACCTTGTAATCCTTTGGAAACCCAAGGGTTTTCATGACCCTTTTTATCTCAATGGCGGACATGGATTTAACTGCGGCCTTGTTAATTCGATTCGTTTTTTCCATGCCGCATTCTTCATAACAATGGTACAGCCACATGGCGTCATGAGTCATCCACCCCTTGACCAAGAACTCCCTCAGATCATTTTTTTCTATTTTGGATAAAATGGATTCCATATTTTCTCCTTTGAAATAGAGTTCTTCCCTGTTTTATCATTCTCCCAGCGCGAAATCGCTTGTCCTGATAAGTTTAGCCTTATATTGTCCCTAGTCAATTATTCAGGTGGCATCTTGATAACATTCCCGAATTTGAATAAATCTCCTGAGGCAGGATAGCACTTGATGAATTAAACTGGAATAAAACTCGGATAAATTGAAATCGTTTTCGGGTAATGGGGACTCTTGGAAGAAAAGAAATTTGACCTTTTAAATGGAAGGGCGAAACAGAGGGAGAGTCAACGAATTATTGAAATGACTTAAGTTTATTTCCTTGAGACTAATAACTTATACAATTCATCTGTTTCTTCACTCAGAGGGCATTCCAATTCTTTTTCCATAATGTGTTTCGCTTCATCATAGACTTTTCTTACCATGGCCTTATTGTTTTTTTGATGGTACGTTTCCATGAGCAGCCGGTAAATGTTTTCCGCGTATTTATCAATTTCCAGGTATCTTCTGGCATATCCGATTGATTTTTCAACTTCATCTTTCTTTTCATAAAACGATAACAACAAATCCAGAACTCGAAGATATTTTTCCCTGTATTGGGATCTCGCGTCCAGGCACCACTCCTGGTATTGATCCTCCTGAAAGAGATCGCCCTTATATAAGGCCTCTGCTCGCAGACAATGTTCAAGCGCTTTATCCGAATCTTTTTCATTCTCGGCCCTATGAAGCTCGGAGTTAAATGCCGCGATATCCAAGAAGCCCTGTTCACCTAGATTTACCCGGTAACCATCTCCCTTTCTCAAAAGATAGGTCGAGGAAGTGCCTCTTTGCAGTTCGGGTTCAAGGGTCTTTCGTATGCTTGTCAAAGCCACATTAAGTCGTTTTCGGCTCTTTCCAGGATCGGTCTTCGGCCAGATTAATTCCATAAGTATATCCTTGGCGAAATAACCCTCAGCGTGGTGGTAAACCAAATATTTAAAGAGCATCCTGGCCTTTTCGCTTCTCCAATCTTCAACAGGAATCTCTTCATCTCCCCTGAAAAGCATGAACTTTCCAAAACAGAAAACTCGAAGCCCTGCAGGGGGAAGCATTGTCTGATGCCCTAAAACGGGTTCCGCAGTTTTCCTTATCCCGATATTTTTGCTTTTCTTTAATTATTGAGTTCCCCGATAGCAGTAGAGCCGAATTTCGGGAATAATCTATTCAGGTAATCCCTGAATAGACCTCTTGAATAGAGATCAATCAGCAGAGGGATGATCCAGCTGTTGCCAGGAGATCTTCAACCTCTTCCAATCGGCCCTTTTCCAATAAAATTGCTGCCAAAGAGCTTTTCATCACCCGGAAGTAAAAGGGATTCAAGTGAGCCGACCGCCGCTCTCGCGTATTCCTCTGCTTTTTACAAATCGCCGGCTTTTTGATAAGCGATCCGGAGGGAAAGATAAGCCCAGGCCGCGCTCCAAAGGCTCTCAATCTCATGACAGATATTTACGCCTGTCTTTCCGTATTCCAAGGCTCGAACCATATCGCCGGCAGCGGATGCGCAGCAGCATGCGTCGATTAAAAGCCAGACATGGTTCATTCCCCTGAAACCTTTCTCATCACCCAGCTCAATACCCTTAAGGGCAAACTCGAGTCCTTCGACGGTGTTACCCTGATAGTAATTCGCAATGGACAGAAGATGATAACCATACGAAAGCAGGTCATTGTTAGACCAGGATTCGCTCAACCTGAGGCCTTTTTTGCCGAAATCGATGGCTTCGGCCATGTCACCTGAGGTAAAATATCGAAAACCATTATTAATGTATATCCAGGCCTTTAAATCATCTTCGATCATCTCTTCAAATAAGTGTGTTGATTCTGCAAAATAACGATCCGCCTCTTCAAATTTTCCCAAATGGGAGGTGACAAAGATAAGATTTCCCAGTGCATTGGCATAAAGACGGGGCATTGCCTGCATCTCGTTAACGATCTCCTTGAGCGTTGCCTGGGCTTTTTGAAAATCTCCGATAGTATATAATAAGAAGAGAGCGGATTGAGAGCGAGGCCGACCCCTTTGGATATCCCTTTTTCTGTGAATATACTTCTGGCCCGCCCATATGCTCGGCTTGCCTCCCGGCTCTTACCGTGGAGTTCCAGGGCGCGGCCATGGGTATAGTGTAGCCAAGGTTCTTTTTCACTAAATTGACAAGGAATTCTTTTGAGAAATGAAAGAAAGAGATTGATTTGTCCTCCCAGGCTTTACCTGCCTGTGCATGAAGGTGAGCTATGGCTTCGTCAGCAAATTCATGCTCTAATTTTTCCTGTAAAAAATCCTGGAAAAGATGATCGTAATGCCAGGACATCCTTTGTTCATCAAAGGGAAAGGTGAAAAGATGCTTACCTTCCAATTCTCCCTGGATCTCCCTGCATCTTTTTATATTAAGGAATCTGTCGCAAAAAGAGATATCCAGGCGTGACAGGATGGAGGTCTTGAGCAGAAAATTCTTAATCTCTTCCGGTAGCAGCCCATATTCATTTCTGAAACCGCTGAATCCCTTACGTATGATTCTACATGGGTATTTAATCCTACAACGAAACTTACTGAGACCGCCGTATTTCACATTCCGTCATGCCGGAGTTGATCCGGCATCCAGAAGTCCTCCCCTGGGCATGGAGTCAAATTGGCCGTCTTGCAGCCCATTCTGACTGGATTCCGGCTGTCGCCGGAATGACGGAGTAACAAGTTTCGTTGTAAGGTTAATCGTTTTAGAGATCTGAAGTGGTTGATTAAAATGGGAAATCGCTTTTTGACGGTATCAAACAGGACACCAAGGTGTCAAACAGGAAGCTCATCGGGTATAGCCTCATAGCGCCGCTTCATTATGGGTTTTGAGAGCCGGGTATTCATGGTGAGGGCGCCCATTAAAACTTACATTTCGCGGAAGCAGAAAATATTTTTGGAATTTTCCGTGTCATCTCAA
>CAZXCQ010000098.1:0-20432 GCA_964639275.1 uncultured Desulfobacteraceae bacterium
CTGACCCAAATCTGGACGCCAATTCTGCGAAGTTATTTCTGCGCAAGCCCTAAGTCTGGTTGGATCACTTGAAAGAGTGGGGGACGAGCCTAATGCCGGTTCTTCAGCCACCGGGAAGAAAGAGCCCCTTTCTACATTGCTGGATTGGGATAAAATCGGGTATGAAAGGGCACTCGCTATTCAGAGATTGGGCCGCGACCCGGATGGCGTGTATGTTTAGGTCAAATACCATTTTGCCTGGAATGTCTTTCGGAGGATACCCCTCTTTTCTCCTCCCAAGGTGTTTTTTGGTTTTATTTATGATACGTTTCTGAAGTCCAGTGAAATGGTTGATGGGTTTGTCCAGCTCCTCTTCGTGGCTCCGGATCATGTTCATTTGTTTGTGGAATCGACCCGGATAGCGGAATCTGGGATCAAGCCTATTTTGTTGAAACGGTGAACGAATGAAAGCACTTTCCTTTATACGGCATGACAATAGAGCGTTTATGATGAAATCCAATTTCAGTTATCTTCACGGTGGTGTGCCGGGCTCTGATCTAAGGCGACTGGGGTTGCCAGAGCGATCCGTGGTTGATTATAGTGTCAATCTCAATTTTCTGGGACCCCCGGCCATTGTCAGCGAAAAGTGGCCGGAGCTTTTGGAAACGATCCAGGACTACCCGTCGGTTGAAGGGAACGGCATCAGCACCTACTACCAGGAAAGATTCGGGATCGCCCCTGAGAATTTTCTGTCAGGGAGCGGTTCAACCGAAATGATCTACCTGGTACCAAGGGTGCTCAGGTTCGGCCGCGCACTGGTGATCACCCCTTCGTACCACGACTATGAGCGGGCCTCCGTCCTTGCCGGGGCCTGGGTAGACAGGTTGCACCTTTCCCCTGAAAATGGATTCGCATTTCCAGGCATGGACGTACTAGTAGATGCCATAAAGGAGGCGGATGCCCTATGGATCGGCCGGCCGAATAACCCCACAGGAACCATGTTCCCGAAAAAACTCCTCTTGGAGGTGGCAACGAGGTTTGAGGAAAAGCTCTTCATCGTTGACGAGGCCTTCATTCAGTTTACTGAGAGATGGCAAGAGGAGACCTTCATTACGGAAAGGCCGAGGCCAAACATCCTGGTCATCCATTCTCTCACAAAATACTATGCGCTCGCCGGCCTTAGGCTTGGCGGGGTTGTGGGGCCCCAGGCGGTAATCGAACGCCTCAGGGTAGCAAAGGAACCCTGGACAGTGAATGGCATAGCAAATAGGATCGGCCCTCTCCTCTTAGAGAGCGAGGATTACGAGCAGGAGACCAATTCGCTAACGGCAAAGGAACGGGAGCGTCTTTTCACGGCGCTCAAGAACCTGCCCAGTGTTACTGCATTTCCGCCCTCAGCCAATTTTATCCTGTGCCAGTGGACCCTGACAGAGGACCTTGACGATCTGATTCGCCATCTTCTTTCAAACGGGATGTACATCAGGGACTGCAGGAACTTCCCGGGGCTGGAGGAGAACTTCTTCCGTGTGGGACTTCGAACACCAGAGGAAAATGACCGGCTGATTTCCGTGTTGTCTTCCTTTGGCCACTGATCACAGACCGCTGACCACCGTCATGACCTATATTGTATCGTGCTAGAAATATTGTCCGTCATTTTTTTTGCGTTTCTCCTCGACCTTCTGATAGGCGATCCCCAATACAGCTACCACCCTGTCAGGATCATAGGTCGTGGCGTCACCCTTTTCTCAAAAAGATTGAGACGTATCGGTCTGGAGGGAAAGTGGGGGGGGACACTCCTTGTCCTGATCCTCGAAACACTCACCCTGGCCGTGTTTATTCTCATCCACATCGTCCTTCGCGGGCTCCATCCGTTGTGCGGGTTGGGTTTTGACCTTTTTATCTGCTATTCATGTCTTGCCTTGAGAGATCTTTTCATTCACATAAGACCCGTTATCCAGAGTCTGGAGGCAGGAGATTTGTCCAGGGCGAGAGATGACATTGCCCGGGTGGTGGGACGAGATCCCCGGTATCTGGATCGGGAAGGGGTGACCCGGGCGGCGATGGAGACCCTGGCGGAGAACTTTGTCGATGGGTTTCTTTCGCCCCTTTTTTGGTATGCGGTGGGGGGCGTTGTTGCACTTCTTGCCGGGTACTCCCCGCTCATGCCCGCCCTCTGCCTGATGCTTGCCTTTAAGGTCGCAAGCACACTGGATTCTATGGTAGGGTATAAGGATCAGGAGTATTCAGAGTTTGGCTGGGCAGGGGCAAGACTCGATGACCTGATGAATTTTCTCCCGGCACGCATCTCTCTTACCATCCTCTTTCTGGGGGCATGGGTTGGCGGGCTTAATCCAATGGATGGACTCAGGGTGGCCTTGCGGGACAGGCTCAAACACGAATCGCCAAACGCCGCTCATGCCGAGAGCTTTACAGCCGGTGTGTTTCATCTGCGTCTCGGGGGCCCCACCACATATTCTTACGGCCACAAGATCAAGCCCTGGTTGGGAGATGGGGATGGGGTGCCCGGACCGGTACATATCCGGAAAATGACCGGTCTTGTCAATCGATCGGCCTGGATTGCCCTGTTCGGAACCATGGGCGCATTGGCCCTTGCGGCCTGAAGGGGCGAGAAAGGTGTTTGTCCCTTTGAATCAGGATATTCAATGAAAACGGTCTTTGTTCTCTTCTGTAGCGCTGGACGTGTCCCCGTTTTATTCTTTCTGGGGGGACTTCTTGGCGTCTTTATGTTCAGTGACGGTGCAAACGCCGGGGATTATCCCAAGAGGATGGTCTCCCTTGCCCCGACGGTCACGGAAAACATCTATCTCCTGGGGGCCGGGGACAGGCTCATCGCAGATACCACCTACTGTGAGGTCCCTCCCGAGGCAAGAGATAAGGAGAAGGTCGGGACGGTTATCCAGGCAAACATAGAAAAGATTATCAGCCTCAATCCGGATCTTGTCCTCGTCAGCTCCCTCGCGAGACCGAGACAGCTCCGGAAATTGGAGAGTCTGGGGATTCCGGTGGCGCGTTTTGACTACCCCAGGAGTTTTGAAGAGATCTGCCGGCACTTTCTGAGACTGGGGGAGATCACCGGGGAGCGGGATAAGGCAGAGAAGATCATCGTTGATACGAAAAGGCAGGTCGCCAAAATCAGGGAAAAAACAAAGGGATTGCCCAGGAAAAAGGTCTTTATACAGATCGGTATCAAGCCGCTTTTTACCGTAACAAAGGATTCATTCCTGAATGACTATATCGAGTTTGGCGGGGGGACAAACATTGCGGTCCATGCCAGGTCAGGGGTATACAGCAGGGAAAAGGTCCTGGAATTGGGTCCGGACGTGATCATCATCACGACCATGGGCATAGCCGGGGAGAAGGAAAAGGAAAACTGGATGAAATTCCGGACGATCGCCGCCGTCAAAGACAATAACATTCACATTGTTGATCCTGACAAGATTTGCAGCCCCACACCGGTCACCTTTGTCGAGGCCTTAAAGGAGATAGCGGGAATAATCCACCCGGAGATTTTGTCCACGAACTAAGATGATAACGAAGAAGATAAACAGATGGTTGATTGTCCTTCTGATACTCCTTGTCCTGCTGGTGTTTATCTCGGTATTTTCATTATGTGTTGGCTCCGCAGGGATACCCCTCAAAAAGATATTCAGGATTATTTCAGAGGGAGAAGGCACCGCCGAATACAGCATCCTCTTTGACATCAGGTTACCGAGGATTCTTCTGGGTCTTGCCATCGGAGGGGCCTTGAGTCTTGCGGGAACCATTTTGCAGGGTATGTTCCGAAATCCGCTTGTTGAACCGTACACATTGGGCATATCGGGCGGTGCTTCACTGGGGGTATGCATCAACATCATATTTAAGTGGTATCTGGTCATCGGTGTCCTTGCCTATCCCCTTTCAGGGTTCTTGGGTGCCGTATTTGTAATCATACTGGTCTATACCTTGAGCCTCAAAAAGGGGATCCTGAAGATCCATGGGATGCTGCTCACAGGCGTAATGATCAGCTTTATTTCATCATCACTGGTTATGCTGCTCATGGCGGTGTCACGCACTGAGGATCTCCACAGTATCGTCTTCTGGATCATGGGGTCTCTGGATGAACCCAACAGGGTCCTGATAAAGACCGCCCTCTGGGGGGCCCTGGGCGGATTGGTGTTCTCATATTTCTTCTCCCTTGATCTCAATGCGCTCGCCCTGGGTGAGGAAGAAGCGGTCCATCTGGGAATCAATGTCCCGAGGACAAAACGGACCCTGTTCCTGATTGCCTCGATCCTCACGGGTTTTAGTGTATCGGTGGCCGGCATTATCGGGTTTGTAGGGCTTGTGGTTCCCCATTTTATGCGGATGATCATCGGGACAGACCATCGGGTCCTCTTCCTGGGCTCCTTTTTGGCAGGGGCGTGTTTCTTGATTCTCTGTGATACCCTTGCGCGCACGGTAATTGCGCCGCTTGAGCTGCCGGTTGGCGTCATCACCGGAATAATCGGCGGTATTGTATTTATTTACGCCCTGACAAAAAGACAGGTCCTGCTATGACGACAAAAGAGGCACTCCTCAAGGTAGAAGACCTCTTTGCGGGTTACGGGGAAGCGGTTGTCCTTCATGATATCGGCTATAGTGTCTCCAAAGGCGAGTTGGTCGGCATCATCGGACCAAATGGATCTGGAAAGACAACGCTCCTCCGGGCGATCACACGTATCCTCAGACCACATAAGGGGGAGATATATATTGATGGCAAAAACATCTGGAAGATCTCCTTAAAGGAGCTTTCACAGGTGGTGGCTGTGAGCGCCCAGGTCATGGATCCGGTCCTGACCAGTGTTGAGGAGTATATTCTCCTGGGGAGGCTGCCCTATTACCGGAAATATCAGTTCTTTGAGACAAGAAATGACGAGGCCATAGTAGAAAAATATATGAAGCTGACAGACACCTTCAGACTCAAAGACTCATTGATGACCGAACTGAGCGGGGGGGAAAGACAGCTGGCCTCCATCGCCCGTGCCCTCGCCCAGGAGCCGTTGCTGCTGTTGCTGGACGAACCCACTTCCCATCTGGACATTACCCATCAGGCGCAGATCCTGGCGCTGATCAGGAGACTCAACCGGGATCTGGGGCTCACCGTCCTCATGGTCCTTCATGATCTGAATCTGGCGAGTGAATATTGCAGCAGGCTGCTCCTCCTCAATAACGGTTCCATTTACAGACTCGGGACACCCGAGGAGGTCCTGACATACCGGACCATTGAAGAGGTTTACAGGACAGTGGTGATTGTCGAGAAAAACCCTCTTTCCGGTAAGCCACATGTCTTTCTGGCCCCGCCCTAACTCTCTTTTTCAGGGCCCTCAGATTCGTGCCCGGCCTGGTGGAACGAGTCAGGGGAAACTTCGTTAAGGATAGTCGAAGTTTACGATATAGATATTGTTTCCCAAGGGGATCCAGACCCTTAGGCGAAAGGAAGAGAGATCTTTGAGCCAGTCTTCCTGAACAGTGTAGTTGTTTACAGGAGGCTGACGGTTTCCGACCACTCGATAAGATGAAAAATACCACAGCGGGGCCGGGGGATACCAGAAGCTAAACTCGTGCAACTTGCCGTCAGGGCCCTTTAGCGTGGCCTTTAACCTGTCCTCCCGGAGAAGCTTGATAGGGCTCTGGTTTTGGTCAAGAAAGATCACTCTGAGGAGTCCCTGGGACGAACGATATTCAGCCTTCACGTAATATGCTCTCGTCTCGTCTCCGATCGGGCGGGGATCTCCAAAGGCATAGGTTTGGCCTCCCTCCACGGCCGGAACCTCAACCGTCTTCATGGGTGCGCAGCCCCAGCAGGGTATCAGAACAAGAATGATTGTTACTATCCAATGCCTTTTCGATAGAATCATCAGTTTCTCCTGTCGTTAGAATCGCGTTTTCCTCGCTTTGGGCTGTTCGCAGGCATAGACCCTTGGGACGGGCCCTTTTAGAGGGATCAGAACTCGAGGGAGATCTGTCCAAATACCATGTCTCGCGAATCCCTCCCCTCCCTGTCTTGGCTGTCGAACTGGTCGTGGAAGTAACCCAGGGAAGCGATTAACCCTGAATAAATGGCCTGATTGAGACCTATCCCATATCGCGCCTTCGGGTAGCCCAGGTCTTCGGTCTGGTTGGAACCCGAATATTTCAGTACAATTTCCAGATCTCGGCCCCAATTATAATTGTAGCCCGCCTCCACGTTCCAGACCATGGGTCTTGCCCCGTGGCCGGCCCATGTGGCGATTTCATTCGGTGCGAAGGCCTTTAGAGCGGTCATGTACTCCATATCCAGGAAGAAATTGGAATAAGACAGACTCACATAGGCGTCAAAGCCTCCCACATAATCCTCTATCTCATGAATTCCTTTCTTGTGCAAGAACTCTGTGAGGCCGTCCGAAGTGGCAAGGTTCGAAATATAGGAGGCGCCAATCATTCCCTTAAATCCTTTTTGGCGCTCAAAGCGGTATCGCGCGTCAAACCCAAAGGATCGAATTTTGTTCTCATCGCCAATCTTCTGCATATCCCCGTTAAAAACGTATCCAGACAGGAGAAGGCCCGCATAGTCCAAACCGAGGAGGGCTGCCTTAGCCCTTGTCTGTCCCAAAATCAAGGTCAAAGGCTCATCTACCAGCGGCTTGTCGGGAAAGTGGGTGAGCAACGCTCCGAAAGGGACATAGAAGGCCCCTCCTGAACCATAGAGGGGAAACTTGTTTGGGTTTCCCAGGGTGATCATGCCCACATCCAGTCTTACACCGGACTCATCAATGCCTGCCGCAAAGGTGGGATCCTCATATTTAAAGATGATGCCCCCGTTGATCCAATCGGCAAGTACCGCGTCAACACCCAATTGCGCTGTCGTCAGGTTGAGGTCGCTTTGGCGGGTGTGGCCTCCCTTTCTCATATCGGTCCTTGCCCACACGCCGCCGAATTCAAGGAGACCGCTCAGGCGAATGTGTTCCTGCAGGTATTGCAAGGGACCGCCTGCGGCCTTCATCTCTTCAATGACCTTTGGCATATCGTCTCTCTTTACGGTCTCTTTCTCAATCTTTTTGATCTTCTGTTCCTTCTGGGTAAGGGCCTCCTCAAGGACTTGAATCCGCTCTTTCAAGGCCTTGAGTTCCTTTCTGATTTCTTCTTTACTCATCCCCTGGCACCAAGCTGAACAAGGGAAAAAGACCCTGGCGCTCAAAAGTGCCACAATAAGGACGGCCGACCAGCTTTTCATCTTTCCTCCTCTTCTCCCAGACCGCAAAACATCATTTCTCATGCCAGTCATGGAATCTCACCCAGATCACAGCACCAAGCTCCACCTCTTTTTCCTCACCATTGTGTTTGATCTTTTCCTTCGCCGTGTTCAACCCAGCAAAGCCCCACCACCCGGCCTTCGGCACACCATAGGTGAAGACGCCGTTTTTGTCCGCCTTGATGATCTGGGTAGACATGTATTCGGTGGGTGCTTGCGCTTTCCCCTCCTGATTGTAGTATTCCACTTCCACTTCAGCATAAGGGACCGGCTTGCCCTCCAGCTTCACGATTCCCTGGAAAACATTCCCGGCATAGAGCCCAAATGGTCTTGCCAAGGGGACAATCTCTGTCTTTAGACCCAATTCCGCATCCCATCCTTCATCATCCCCGAAGGCCGTTATCACGGTTTTGGCATAATGGACGATAAAGCTGTCCTCAGCCAGCTCCCAGTAAGGCCTTGGTTCCACAAAAAAAGTGTAAGTGCCCGGTTTTCTTACCCTGTAAGTGGTTTCCCAGGCCGGCTGTCCCATGACTCTGGTTTGTTTCAAGCTGTCCAATAGGTTGGCTCTTTTCCCTTCTGTCATGACCGCAAAAACCATGGGTTTTTCCATAACCATGCCCACCCGCTCAAAGGGATGGGAAAAGGAAAGGGTTATTGTGATATCCCTCTTGTTCCCTTGCGTGATCATGCTGTCCGAAGGGATGATCATGCCAAAGTGGGCGACTGCCACATGAGTAGAAAACGGGAAAAACAGTGCCAAAACACAGATAACCAACCCTCTTTTCATTGCTCTTACCTCCTTATTTGGTCCTGGGTTAAAATAAAAAGGCCACGAACACCTGGAGGGGCTTTCAAGACCCTCTCGGCCTTCGTGGCCTGAAAACGGATGGATGATATAGAATGTGATTCAGGTTTCGTACCTGAAACTGACTCCCTTTCTAGCCAAGCTGTGAAGGTTTGTCAACGGGTTTTATCCCTCCTCTCCCAAATTCTAGTTGACTCTCAGAACACAAATGACTAATAATCACACTGAAAGGCATGAAGCCTTTTCTGTTGATAGAAATCAATATGTGTTGGTGGCCATGAAGGCATCCCGATCTGTTCAAGATAATACGCCTTTGTGGTTTTTTTTTGGCGGCCTGCTAGTAAGGCCTGGTGGGTCATAGGGTGAGGCATTTGGTTTTGATGGGGCTCGGTTGGCCGAAAGGAGTCCTTGATGCACATTTCCGAGGGGGTACTTTCAGGACCGGTTCTGGTAAGCGGGGTCGCCCTCACAGCAGCCGGGACCGCCATTGGCCTGAAGGGGCTGGATTATGATCGCATCCCCCTGACGGGCACCTTGGCGGCTGCCTTCTTTGTGGCCTCGCTGGTTCACGTGCCCATTGGTCCATCCAACGTTCATCTTATACTCAATGGAATTGTGGGCCTCATGCTCGGTTGGGGGGCCTTCCCCGCCATCCTGGTGGCCCTGACCCTTCAGGCGGTATTTTTCCAGTTCGGTGGGATCACCACTTTGGGGGTCAACACAATGATCATGGCATCCCCCGCGGTACTCTGTTATTTCCTCTTTGGTCGTTTGATCCAGCGGGGGCCCAGGACCGCGTTTTTGGCTGCCTTTGCATGCGGGTTCTTTTCAGTGTTTGTCGGGGCGGTTCTGGTTGGTGTCGCGCTCCTTGCGACGGATGAGCACTTTCTCAAGGTATCGGAGCTGCTGGTGGCAGCACACCTGCCCGTGATGATCATCGAAGGCCTCATCACCGGCATCTCCGTGGCCTTTATAAAAAAGATCCAACCCAGTCTCCTCCCCGGTTATCACTGGGAAAAAGGAGACGCCATGCAGGGGGAAAACGGTTAAATGGACAACAAGGATCTGATCAGGAATTGCTCGTTGACCGGGGCCGTAACCTGTTTCTTTGCGGTCTTTTTTGCTTTTTTGGTTTTTGGGCCGGCTTCAGCAAGCGCTCACAGGGTCACGGTGTTTGCCTGGGTGGACGGGGAGACAGTTCACACGGAGAGTAAATTCCCAGGGGGTAAACGGGTCAAGGCGGGGAAGATAGAGGTCTATGACCAACAAGGCAGTCTTCTCCTCCACGGGATTACAGACGACAGGGGAGAGTTCTCTTTTAAGCTTCCCGCAAAGGCACCCTTAAAGATCGTGCTGCAGGCCGGGATGGGTCATAGGGGAGAGTGGACCCTGACAGAAGAGGACATGGGTGGATCGGTCTCTGGCAAGGTGTTCCCGGAGAGCCCCCCTGGTTCTGACTCCGGGGCAAAAAAAGAGGCAGCGCCTATAGCGGCCGGCCCCTGCATTTCTTCGGAAGAAATCCAGCGCGCCGTGGAAAAGGCCTTGGAAAAAAGACTCGGGCCGGTGACCAGAATGCTGGCCGATTTGCAGGAAAAAGGCCCTTCGGTTCATGATATCTTGGGGGGCATTGGTTATATCTTGGGCCTGGTGGGAATTGCCGCCTATTTTCATTTCAGGAAGAGAAGGACGGACTCTAAGTGATCATGATTGAAGAACCATTTGGATATCGGGATTCTCCAATCCATGGCCTCGATCCAAGGCTCCGTCTCATTTTTGCGGCCCTCTTTTCTTTTGTGGTGGCGCTCTCCTTAAGGTTTTCTACCCTCATGGTCGCCCTTGCCCTCTCTGTGCTGATGATTGGCCTCTCTAAGGTGAGCCTTCTTAAAGTCGCAAGGCGTTTGCTGGTGGTAAACGGGCTCATCCTTTTTCTCTGGATTGTATTGCCCCTCACATTTGAGGGCACTCCTGTCTTCTATGTGGGACCGGCTGCGGTGGCAAGGGAAGGGATCTTGTTGTGCGCTCAGATGACCCTCAAATCCAACGCAATCTTGTTGATGTTTGTCGGACTTGTGGCGACAATGCCCATAGCGACCCTGGGACACGCGATGGAGCGCCTTCGGATGCCTTCAAAAATCATACATCTCTTTCTGATTACCTACCGCTACCTGTTTGTGATGGAGCAGGAGTACCAGCGACTTGTGAGAGCGGCCAAGGTCCGGGGGTTTCGTCCCAACACCAATATGAATACCTATAGGACATATGCCTACCTGATCGGGATGCTCTTTGTGAGGGCGTCAGCCCGGGCTGAGCGTGTGTACCAGGCAATGATCTGTCGCGGGTTCGAAGGAAGGTTTTACTGCCTCGGCCGGTCTTCTTTCAAAAGGACAGACTGGGCCTGGTGCGGTCTAATGGCCGCCATACTCCTCGGGCTGGTGGGACTGGAATGGAGGAGAGTGCTCTGATGATCCATCTTGACGGGATCACCTTCAATTACCCCGGTGGCCCCCCGGTCTTGAACAACCTGAGCTTTCACTTGGGCAAAGGGGAGAGAGTGGGCCTGGTTGGACCCAATGGGAGCGGTAAGACGACCCTGTTTCATGTCATCATGGGACTTGTGAAGACAAGATCGGGCATGATAGAGATCTTTGGAAAGCCCATTCGTCAAGAGAAGGATTTCAAGGAAGTCAGGCAGAGGATCGGGCTGCTGTTTCAGGACGCCGACGACCAGCTCTTTAGCCCCACTGTCTTGGATGACGTGGCCTTTGGCCCCTTGAACCTGGGCAAATCCGGTGAAGAGGCCCGCGACATCTCCAGGCGAACCCTTGAAAGGCTCGGCCTTACAGGTTTTGAAGATCGGGTTGTCCACAAACTCTC
Organism: uncultured Desulfobacteraceae bacterium; assembly: GCA_964639275.1. Classification (GTDB taxonomy): domain Bacteria; phylum Desulfobacterota; class DSM-4660; order Desulfatiglandales; family Desulfatiglandaceae; genus CAZXCQ01. The sequence continues at coordinate 10,932 of CAZXCQ010000098.1, forward strand.
CGGGGGTGAGAAAAAACTGGTTTCGTTGGCCACGGTGTTGGCAATGGAACCGGAAATCCTTCTCCTGGATGAGCCCAGTAACGGGCTGGATGAGAGAACCAAGTCTACGCTTGCCCTGATCCTATCCGATCTTGATCTTTCTTACATCGTAATTTCCCACGAGGCCGATTTTCTTGTGGAGACCACAGACAAGATCTGCATCATGCAAGACGGCAGGATACGGGTTGACGATGAAGCGCATCTTCACTATCACTTTCATGAACATCGGTATGGAAGGTTGCCTCATGAGCATAAGTAGTGCCTGGATGAAGACCTTGGTCAGGCACAATTTTGGATTTTAGATTTTGGATTAGTGGAACAAACCCCACCAAACTTGTTGATCGCAAGTTACACTTTAGCCTTCCCCGCCTTAACCTCTTCTTTCCAGGGTCTCAAAACAGGGGATGCAAAGTGTCTGGCCGAGGAATCTTCGCGTGCGTGATTCCATGGTGGCCTCCCCGCAATTCTCGCAGGGGATGCTGTCCATGATGCGGGCCTTGGCAGGGATGTCGCCTGGGGCAGGCTGGATATCAAAAAGCTCTTCCGGAAGGGCCTCAAGGATACGGTCGGTTCCTTGTTTCATGGCCGCCTTTAGTTGTGCCTCCTCTTCCGAGGTCAGCGCCTCTCTCGCCATCTTCTTCCTGAGCCGGATCAATTCAGGGACCTTTCTATCGATGATTCCCGGCCTGGCAACAATTCGAAAACCCTTTCCATCGGAACGACGGTGGAAGGTGAAGGCGTTTTTCCCGTAATCCAGATGGATGAGATTCCCTTTACCAAAGGTGCAACCGGTGAGGAACTGAATCGCATCCACGCCACACATGTCGGTCTCTACCACAGCAACGATCTCCTCATCCGAGGCACGGCCCAGTTCTGATAGGGCCAATTCGGCTGCGCGGATGCCAATGGCAAGGCCGGGGCAGGAATGCCCGTGAAAGTGGATGGTTTTCTCGATCAGTTCGGGAGAAATGGTTGTCTGAGTCATCACTTTTCCTCCTCTCTTATGCCAGGTGAGAACCTGGCGGTTTGTTTTCCCTCAGGGGTGGGACCTTGTCGCGGCAAATATCAACGGTCCTGGGACAACGGGAGGCAAAAGGGCAGCCTTGGCCCTTTACAATGTCAAGGCCCTGCCAATCCACAAGTGAAATTCTTAACCGTTCACGGGTTGATGGTCGATTCTGGCCCACGCACAAATAGACTGCCCCTCTTTACAATCCCCGTAGATCTCTGGTAGAAACCCTTGAGCGGCTCTGGTCAATCCTGCAATAGCTTGTCTACCAGCACTCGGCCAGGGCAATAGGGGTTCCGATTCCCCATTGCCCTGGTTTCACAAAGCTAAAGTGTTACAAATAACGCAATCACAGTACGAGAATTGGGGAGGCGAGTATATCTATGTTTGAAAACTGCCAGCACCTAAGAGAGATCTTGGATGCTCAGATAGACATTATAGAGCGTCACATCGACCGGCACAAATGGTTCCAACAAATAGAGAATAGGGAGGAGGCCATTTCTGACTTTATTGAAAAGTATGGATTTGTAATGAGAGAGTTCTTTTGTTCCCGCATCTGCAAGGACAGATTTAATTGCCATCTGGCACAGGAGTTTGATCCAAGATAGGCAGGGGGAAGTGGTGGTCTGTAATCATCGGGTGCCGATTCCGAGGGCCTGGTTGTGGTGTTTGGCGGTATGAGGGCTATTTTTGCCTTTTGAACCCTTCCTTGCTGATCCCTAACTGTTTCATTTTGTTATATAGACCCCTGGGGTGAATACCGGCGATTTTAGCGGCTCGCCCCACCCTGCCGTTTGTCTTATTGAGTACCATCTCAAGATACAGCCGTTCAACTTGGTCCAATACCTCCCTTTTTACCTCAGGCAGGGTTTTGTCTGCCCAAGCGCTCGGCACAAGACCTTGTCCTGAAAAGACCTGCCCTGAGTGTGAAAACCCCTGGCTAAAGACAGACGGGAGATCTGCCAGGGTGATCTCATTGGTCTTGCATAACAACAAGGCACGCTCGATGACATTCATCAATTCCCGGACGTTTCCGGGCCAGTCATAGCGACAGAGGGCCTGTAGCGCTGGCTCGGAGATGCCGTCCATTACCCGGCCAATTTTATCTCGGTAGAAGTCAACAAAACGCAGAGCCAGGGCCGGTATATCTTCGGTGCGATGACGCAGGGGGGGAATTGTAAGCGTTACCACACTTAGGCGATAGTAAAGGTCCTTTCGAAAGTTTCCCCGGGCAATTTCTTTTTCCAGATCTTGGTTCGTGGATGCAATGACCCGCACATCCACCCAGATATGTCTTTCCCCTCCGATGGGTTTTACCTCATAATCCTGAAGCACCCCCAGCAACTTGGTTTGCAGGTGCATCGGCATTTCTCCGATTTCGTCAAGGAAAATGGTCCCCCCGTGGGCCAGTTCAAAAGCGCCCCGGCGAGAGCGAATCGCTCCGGTAAAGGCGCCTTGCTCATGCCCAAAGAGCTCACTTTCTAGGAGCTGCTCGGGCAATGCAGTGGTATTGACCGTAATAAACGGACCCATCGACCGCGGACTCTCCGCATGAATTGCCTTTGCCAGGTGCTCTTTTCCGACCCCGGTTTCTCCGAGCAGCAGGATAGGGGAAGCACTCGGAATCACGGCTTGAACCTCCTCCATAAACATCTGCATGGCCTCGTTGGCAGAGGTGAAGTCGGCGGTTTTGGGTCTTACCCGCCCCCTTGGACCTAACCGTTGTTTTTGGGCGTAATGTCGTCTGGACTCCAGGGTAGTTTCGATGGCCTCAACCAGATTCTTTCTTGAAGTACCAGAATAGAGGGCAACATCGGCCCCGGCCGCCACGAGTTGGGCAATCTCTTCCGATGAATCGCGGTCGTGGAGGATAACGGTCGTGGGGTTCTCAGGCAGATCGTTGAGAAGCACAATACCGGTGTCAACAGGAGGGGGGATGAGAGACTGACTGATAACGATGACATCCCCGCAGCTTCTCACAACCTTCTGCCAGAGACTCGGCAAATGCCCAAAGCATTCCACCCGGACATCGGAAAGAGAAAAATTTCTCTCGAGGTGTCTTTGCAATCGCTTGTCTTTAATTGCCAGAATCAGATGTATCAGCATAACCCTCTCCAAGAAATGGCATCCATATGCCTGTTTTTCCCAATTTGTTTGAACTGGGGTCCTGGATCGCTATCAATTCCCCGATGGGCAGACAGCAACAAGGCGAATTGCGGACTGCTGTTTGCTGTATAGGCCTCTGGGCCCACAGTTTTATCCAAAATCCGACAAAATAGCAAAGTTTATCTCTGGTAGAGAATAAGGCATGAAGCCCTTTGTCTTCATTTCCGGCATTTTGATGCGGAAAATTGAAAAGTATCGGCATATGAATACTGTTTTTATCGATTTTTTTTTATAAACACCCGGTAAACGAAGAATTTGTCTTTTGATTTTAATCCCTTATGGGTGGTCATCTCCTATCGGCACGAAATATGCTGAAGCAGATTATAAAAAGATCTAACAAAATTGGCGAATTTGTTGAAGCCAGAAATTACTCATTCTCTTCACTCCCACTTTCGCTTCGCCCCCGGCCCGTACCGGGCGCAGGACGGGCCGGCGATAGGGTGTTATTGTATGTGGCATATCGGTCTGGGCCGGAGTTTCGCGAGATAATAGAGGAGGGCAATTGCAAAAGAAGATGAAAAATGACTCCGTATGTACCGAGGATTTAGAACCTCCGAGTACGTGTCATGAACCCGGAGACGGGCATTTAGATGAGATCGTCTATCCCACCAGGGAAGGAGCAGACCATAAGAAAGGACCGAAAGTCATCCCCATCCGGAGGCTACCTCCCTGTCCGAGGTTCCGAAGAGGCCCTCGAACCTCAGCCTTCCAAAGACAGTTTTTTCCGGATATAACCGCCACAGAATGGAACGATTGGCAATGGCAGCTGCGACACCGCTACAGGGATATTCAGGCCCTGAAGAGGATTATTGCCCTTTCAGAAGACGAACAACGGGCATTGGGAGAGGTGGCAGAACAGATCCCCCTGGCCATCACCCCTTACTATGCAAGTCTTCTTGACAAAGACAATCCTCAGCAGCCGTTGCGACGGGCTGTGGTGCCGGTAAGCGCCGAGCGGCTTCGATCTTACGGTGAATCAGAGGACCCGCTGGGGGAAGAGCATGACAGCCCGGTGCCGGGCCTGGTCCACCGGTATCCGGACCGCGTTCTCTTCCTTGTCACTGATTTCTGCTCCACCTACTGCCGGTATTGTACGCGTTCCCGAATGGTGGGAAACAAGAATGGTTTCTCCTCAGACAAGTCGCAATGGGAAAGGGCCATTGCCTATATCGAAAAGACGCCTGCCATCCGGGATGTGCTGCTTTCCGGGGGAGACCCGTTGACCCTGAGCGACGAGAACCTGGAGTGGCTGTTGTCCCGGTTGAGACGCATACGCCATGTAGAGTTTTTGCGAGTGGGGACAAAGGCGCCGGTGGTATTGCCGCAGCGGATCACCCCCACCCTCACCCGGGTCTTGAAGAAATATCACCCCCTGTGGGTGAGCATTCATTTTACACACCCCGATGAACTGACCCCGGAGGCGTCACAGGCCTGTGAGCGGTTGGCCAATGCGGGGATCCCCCTGGGCAGCCAGACCGTACTCCTGGCCGGAATCAATGACCATGTGGAAACCATTCGCAGGCTGGTGCACGGTCTTCTCACCATAAGGGTGAAGCCTTACTATCTCTATCAATGCGACCCGATTGTGGGCTCTGCCCATTTCCGGACCCCGGTGGAGAAGGGGCTTGAGATCATCCGGGGGCTCCGGGGGTTTACCACGGGCTACGCCGTCCCCACCTATGTCATTGATGCCCCCGGGGGAGGGGGTAAAATTCCCTTGCTTCCCGATTATGTCAATGGCCGTAAAGAGGGTGATCTGTTACTCAGAAACTATGAGGGACATCTTTTTCGCTATCCAGACCCCGGCGGGAGTGTGGGAGCGGATGCGGGGGGGCGGGCGTGATGAATATAGGGATAACCTACGATCTCGGGGAAGACTATCTGGCCCAAGGATTCAGCGAGGAGGAGGTGGCCGAGTTCGATCGATCCGAGACAATCGAGGCGATTGAAAGAACCCTTCAGATGCTGGGATACGAGACAGATCGGATCGGCAATATCCGGAATCTGACGGCAAGACTTGCAAGGGGGGAGCGGTGGGATATGGTATTCAATATCGCTGAAGGGCTCGCGGGTTTTGGCCGGGAGGCACAGGTCCCGGCCCTGCTCGATGCCTTTGGCATCCCCTATACCTTTTCTGACCCGCTCGTGCTCGCCCTGACACTTCACAAGGGAATGACCAAGCACGTGATCCGGGATCTGGGTATTGCCACGCCTGATTTTTGTGTTGTGGAGGCCCCTTCGGATATAGAAAATGTAGATCTGCCTTTTCCCCTCTTTGCCAAGCCCGTTGCCGAGGGGACGAGCAAGGGAATCAGCGCGGCCTCAAAGATCATGTGCAGGGGGGATCTGGATGTCATCTGCCGGAGTTTGCTATCGGTCTTTCGCCAGCCGGTGCTGATCGAGACTTACCTCCCCGGCCGAGAATGCACGGTGGGGATAACCGGGACCGGCAGGGATGCCACAGCCATCGGTGTGATAGAGGTGGTTCTTGAGGAGCGGGCGGAGGACGGGGTCTACTCCTATTCAAACAAAAAGCGATTTGAGGCGTGTGTCAGATACCGCCTGGTCAAAGATGCCTTCGCCCAAGAGGCAAAGGAGATCGCTTTGGCCGCGTGGCGGGGTCTGGGGTGCAGGGACGGGGGCCGGATCGATCTGAGGAGCAACAGGGCGGGTGTCCCGGAATTTCTGGAGGTGAATTCCCTTGCAGGCCTCAATCCCGATATCTCAGATCTACCGATTCTGTGTAAACTGGCGGGGCTCCCCTATCGTGAGCTGATAGCCAGGATTATGGACTCTGCGCTGTCAAGGCTCCCCCATTCCATACCCTTTGAGCAAATCCGCTACAGATCTCCCGTTTCCCTTTCTTGAAGAAGATGCCATGAAGGTTGTTATCATCCACGATCGGATGGCCGAAAAAGGGGCCAATCCGGATCAACTTGATGTGCTGGCCCAGGCCAAGGCGGTCGCACAAGCCCTGGAGGACCTGGGCCATGAATCCATGCGGTTGGGTCTCACCATGGATTTCAAGGCCTTCAAGGTGCAAATAGAAAGGCTCCGACCTGACCTGGTCTTCAATCTTGTGGAGTCGGTTGAGGGGCATGGTCGCCTTATTCACCTTGCGCCGACCCTCCTCGAGCTCCTGGATATCCCATATACAGGTTCTCCTGCAGATGCCCTGTATGAGACATCCAACAAACTGATCGCCAAAAAGGCCCTGGTGCAGGCAGGCATCCGGACCCCGGCGACTTTTCTCCCCGACGGATCCGGTCACAGAGACCCCGCGCCAAAGGGCGCCTATATCATCAAGTCCACCTGGGAGCACGCGTCCATTGGGATCGATGATGGGTCTGTCCTCCTTGTGGATGATCCGCAAGAGCTTTTTGGGGAGATGGAACGGCGCAGACAAGGACTTGGGGGGACCTGCTTTGCAGAGACGTACATCGAGGGAAGGGAGTTCAACCTTTCGCTCCTCGCCTCCCAGGATGGGCCGGAGGTGCTCCCGCCTGCAGAAATCCGATTCAGTGAATATCCCGGGGGGAAATGGAAGATCGTAGATTACAGGGCCAAGTGGGACCACGCATCTCTTGAATACGCCCATACACACCGCAGTTTTGAATTCCCCGAAGGGGATCAACCCCTTCTTTTTGGACTCGCCACATTGGCAAAAGAGTGCTGGGAACTCTTTGGCCTCCGGGGCTATGCCCGGGTTGATTTCAGGGTTGATAAAGACAACCGGCCCTGGGTTCTTGAGATCAATGCAAACCCCTGCCTATCTCCGGATGCAGGATTTGTGGCTGCGGCCACTCAGAGAGGAATCGACTTCACTCTGATCGTCGAAAGGATCATTCATGACACGGGTGGGATGAGGTATGGAGTCTAAAGACGCGGAGCTAAATTTTTCCGGTTTTCCCAGGCTGTTTTCGCTGGTGGAGTTTATCCCAAAGGAGGCTCCTGAAAATCAGTGGGAGACGTATTTCACACTGTCTGAAATGATTTTCCGTGAATTCAATCAAAAGGGCCGCTTGCCTGACCGGGATGTGGTGAGACGACTTTTTTCGACGCCCAACCCCCTCTATTCCGTCAAGCGATGGATGGTGTTTGACGAGGCCAAAAGGGCGATTGCTCTTTCTTCAATATCCTATGATACGGAAATATCCCCGGATTATGAGAGCAACATGCATGTCTGCCAGATTTATGTCGTTGTTGTCCCTTGGCACCGGAGGAAAAAGATTGCAACGAACCTGTTAAGACACCTGGTGGAGACAGCAAGACTTATGGGAAAGGCCACCATCATGGCCGAGGTCGACAACCCCCCGGGGCTGGTATTCTGCAAGCATCTTCGGGGTGAGTTGGTCCATGAAGAAGTTCAGTACCGGCTCTACATGGAGGAGGTCGATTGGCAGCTGATAGACCAATGGCTCCGGAGAGGAAGGACAAAACACTGGGATACGAAAATCGAATTCTTCCAAGAATGCCCTGACGACGATATCGATCAATTCAGCCGGGTCTACACCGAAATCATCAACCAGCGTCCCACCGGCGAGATCGAACAGGAGCTTATTACAACTCCCGAGTCCAGGAGGATCGAGGAGCTTAACCTAAAAAAGAGAGGCATTGAATGGTATACGATGATCAGTCGCGAACATGATGGCCAAATCAGTGGACTGACAGACATCATGTACAACCCCGAGGAACCGCACCGGGTAAATCAATATTTTACGGGGGTTTTGGCCAGGTATCGGAGACGGGGTCTGGCCAAACGCCTGAAGGCAGAAATGCTTAAAGTGATCAGGAATAGATTCCCGGATGTGGAATATATCACCACCTTTACGGCAAGAACCAACCGGCCTATGCGGGCGATAAATAAAGAACTGGGTTTTGTGTCCACCAAGACCTGTTTCACGTTCCGATGGTCTTTGGTGGATTTGAAGGCGCGAACCGAGGCTATCCCCCAGGCCAACGCCAGAATCTATTAACCCTTCTCGGCTTTTTGAGAAGTTACGACGCTAGCCCCTCAAATTGAAAACAGAAAACGGGTTATCAAAAGGGTTGCCCCTTGTGATGTGGAATTGGAGGTTTTTCAGGTCCATGATAATTGAGGTCACTGTGATTGAGTGGTCATCCGTGAGCCATGGGTGAGAGAAACGCTTGCGGCAGATTGGATGCTCCTTATTGTTGCGATCCCTCAAGATGCCCTTCATCGACTCTACAGACGGCTCAGCGAGCATGCGTAATAATTCCTTGGCTCGATTATACCGGCCCGTGGTATTTGGAAACAACATGAGATCATACTCGACTCTTGTCAGGAAATGGTTGGTGTGAACAAACAGGTCTTCAACCGGAACAGAAGAGGTCTCATCACCGCCCAGTTCAATGTCTTCAGCTTTCCCATTGCAATCCGCGATCAGGATATTGCCTACCTTTCCCATCACATGGGGCTTTATCAGCGAGAGTGCCTCGTCCAGGGTCTTGCTGTCAAGGATGCTCCTCAATATGATATGCAACGGGACCCCGTATGGCTGGTACCCTTCGATGCTCATAAAGTTGAGACAAACACCAAGACCGCTGTGATTCATTCCGATCTTGCCGATCATACCGGGCTCGGTCATGGTGATGATCCGATGACCATCCTCTTTTTCAATATCGAGAATAACCGCCAGCTCCTCCGCTTCACTGTCCCAATCCCAGTTCTGACCGATCACCCCCTGTTTGCGAAAGGCCAGTGTGGTACATTCCATCGGGTTGAGGTTTAAGAGCTCTGTACGGCCGTTTAACGCATAGATCCACACGGGATCGACTCCTGCGGCCTGGGCCAGTGCTTCGATTTCCAGGTATAGATCCTCCCGGAATGACCGGGTAGATTTCCTAAACTGGTCCGCAATTTTCAGGACTTCTTTTTCAGGTAAAAGGAATTGACTCCTGTAAAAATCGATTGTCCGATGAGTTCTTTCTCTTAGCAGGGTTCCTTGTTGCCGCCCGCGTTCAGCGGGTCCGCCCTGAATTTTGATAACAGGAAAGTATTGATCCATTGTCTTATGCTTTCGCAGAATCTCCGATAAACGTCGGTCAAATCCCCCCAGGCTCTCAAAAATGAAAGACCGATACCTGATCGCGTCCTTTATATGAACCCAAGGGGCTGGCAAGGCCAGATCATTTAAAGTAAAACGTAATGCTTTTGGGTGACGGAGGATAAGAGATTAATGCCCGATAAGTCAATGGGAAAATCGGCCTTTTGGGGCGAGACTCGATTTATTTCAATATTCTTTGACAATACGCACTGTTTACTT
>CAZXCQ010000099.1:0-19863 GCA_964639275.1 uncultured Desulfobacteraceae bacterium
CAATTTTTTTTGAAAAAATTCACATTTTTTTAATCCTTATATCGGAATTCCAGGGAAAGGAGACAAAAGATGACTGCAAAACTGATCAAGGGGACCGAGATCCGGGAGGAAATCCTCAACGAGATCGAGGAGGAGGTCAAAAAGATAAAGGAGGAGCATGGTGCTGTTCCTGGTCTGGTAACGATTCTGGTGGGTGAAAACCCTGCCTCTATATCTTACGTGACCCTCAAGATCCAGACGGCCAACCGCCTGGGGTTTAAGGAGGTGCAGGACAACCAGCCCGAGGACATTTCAGAAGAGGATCTGCTTGCCTTGATTGACAAATACAACAAGGACGATTCGATTCACGGGATCCTGGTTCAGTTGCCCTTACCCAAACATGTTGATGAAAAGAAGGTCCTCAATGCGATCGACCCGGACAAGGACGTGGATGGTTTTCATCCTGTGAATGTCGGTCGTTTGATGATCGGGGGATCAGCGGTCAAGTTCCCCCCCTGTACGCCTGCAGGCATCCAGGAGATGATCGTCAGGTCCGGCGTGGAGACCGAGGGGGCAGAAGTCGTTGTGGTGGGACGCTCCAATATTGTGGGAAAACCCATTGCCAATATGATGATGCAGAAGGGACCTGGCGCCAATTCAACGGTGACAGTCGTTCACACGCGCACAAAGGATCTGGCGGCCCACTGTAAACGGGCCGATATCTTGGTTGTTGCCGCGGGGGTCCCGGGGTTGGTAAAACCGGAGTGGATCAAGCCGGGGGCTTGTGTGATTGATGTGGGGGTGAATCGTGTTGGAGAGAAGATAAGCGAAAAGACCGGCAAGAAGGTCGCCATACTAAAAGGGGATGTAGATTTTGATGCAGCCAAGGAAATCGCCGGCTGGATAACCCCTGTTCCCGGCGGGGTAGGCCCCATGACCATCACCATGTTAATGAAAAACACCCTCAAATCCCTTAAGTTCCGGCTGGGAATTGCGTAGGCCGAGGAGTTCCTCAATCAGAAGAAAAGGGGATCGAGCTCAAGGCTCTGATCCCTTTTTTTTGTCAAGCAGGTCGTTGGGGTTTGCGAGCGATTGCAAAGGCTAGGCCTTCTGCCCAGCCGCCAGGAACCTCCCCGTAATGATGAAAGAGTAGATGATGGCCATGACTATCTCCACACAGAGGACGGCCAGCCAGCCCAGCACGGCCGAAAGGGAGCCCAGCAGTGCCCAAACAACGCCGCCCAGCACAAACCCCGGGATAATCAAGACCACTGCAATACCAATTTTTCGGGAAATATCCATTTTAGGCCTCCTTTGGCATATGATAAGAGAAGCTGAATCTTCGAATCCGCCAAGATGCGGGTGGAATATTTAACCTCTAATGCATTATAGGCCAAAGGGAGACGGGGGTCAAGGATTTAGCCAAAATCAAATACGGATCAAAATTGACTTGATTTTGTCCCTGCAAATGAGTAAATTTGCACCTACTTTCCCGCAATTACGGGGCGTGGCGCAGCCTGGTAGCGCACCTGCTTTGGGAGCAGGGTGTCGGAGGTTCAAATCCTCTCGCCCCGACCATTTTTGCCCGATTGACAAGAGATCTTGGAACCGGCGGTTTTTTAAGGGGGCACCCTATTGAGTCTTAAAATGAGGGTGTCGTCCCGTCTCTGAGAGACGGGATCGCCCCGACCAGAAAACATGAGCAGCTAACCAATGTTCAATCGTTTATAGGGCTAAACATAATGTGAATGAGGTTCTTGTGACACTATCCTCTTGCCGTGGCGGCCAATCTGTTTATAAGATTGGCCGCTTTTTTTGTGTTCTCGGTCAGGGTGGATGCGCCCCAGGGCGCTCAAAAAGCAAAAGGAGTTGTGGCCACGCTGGGTTTCTGATAGGATCTTAGAGGTATCAACCAACGTGTAAATTTATGCGAAATTCAGGTGATTTAAGGTTAGAGGCTGCAAGCGATCCGCGGATGTAAACGCACCAGAAAACCCAATGAAACTTGTCGTCCAAATACCCTGCTATAATGAAGAGCAGACATTGCCGTTGACGGTCCGGGATATTCCGCGTCAGATAGAGGGGGTGGATCAGGTTGAAATCCTCATTATTGACGATGGCAGTACCGACCGCACCGTCTCTGTCGCCAAAGAGATAGGCGTGGATCATATTGTCAAGAATATTCGCAACAAAGGCCTGGCGAGCACCTTTTTGCCGGGCTTGATGCAAGCCTAAAGCTCGGGGCAGATATCATTGTAAACACCGATGGCGATAACCAATACCGAGGCCAGGATATTCCAAGGCTTATTGCTCCCATCTTGAGAGGCGAGGCCGATATCGTAATTGGTGATCGGGGTACCGACAAGATTCCGCATTTCAGTGGATCCAAGCGAAAGCTCCAAAAACTGGGGACTCTGATAGTACGCATTCTTTCTGAAACAGATGTCCTGGATGCCGTGAGCGGGTTTCGTGCGTTTAGTCGTGATGCGGCTATGCAAACGAACATTGTGACGGATTTTTCCTATACGATTGAGACCATCATCCAAGGGGGCAGGAAGCGCATGGCCATTACCAATGTCCCGATTGGAACGAATCCAGAGAGCCGTGAATCCCGACTCTTTGGCAGTGTTGCGGGATTTGTTGCCCGGTCCGTTGCTGCAATGATTCGCTCTTATACCATGTACAAACCGCTGCGGGTATTCTTTTATATCGGTCTTGTCTTTATCCTTGGCGGCCTAATACCGTCAATTCGCTTTTTGATATACTTTATCGCTGGACAGAGCAGCGGTCACATCCAGTCTTTGATCCTGGCGGCCATTTTGTTTATCATCGGCTTTCAGGTCATAATGATCGGGCTGGTTGCGGATATCATCTCGCTCAACAGGAGGCTTATTGAGGAGACGCTCCTGCGGGTAAAGCGAATTGAATTCGAACACCTGAGTTCCCAGCACAAACCATGAGAATCATTCTGATAGGGCCCAACGAATTCTTTTGGGAGGGAATGATAAACGCCGTTGAGCAATTTGGTTTTCCAAGAACTCATTTTTGGGAATGCCGGTATTGGCAACCGATAGGTGGAGACTCATTTAACCCTTCGGTTTTTCTCTGGAATATAGCTTTGAGGGATAACAAATCCTTTCGATTCACTTCTTTGAGTCCAAAAAGCAAAACTAGGTACAGGGTCAATGCACACGCAATATTGATAATCGAGAACAAACCTTTTGATTCAAAAGCAATAAGAGTTATATAAACAACTGCTGATGCAAAACTTATCTTAAACAGCGAAATCAAATTCAAATATGCATTGAAGGTCTTGTAAACATAAAAACCATTTAGCAGCACACCAATAAGACAAGATATGGTAGTAGCCCAAGCTGCGCCCAGGAGTTGGTATCGAGGAATAAGCGAGAAATTTAGGATGATATCCACAGGAATTATCGTGAAGATAAGAACCATAGCCGTCATTGGCTTTCCGGTCCCAGTGATAGCAGTGCAAAGAATTGTAAATACTGATAAGCATAAAAAGCCAAACACCAATATTTGTAGGGCGCCAGAAGCTGGGACAAATCGTTTGGAATACAATAACTGAATCAAATCCTGGGCGCTGGCACTGATGGTTACCGTCAAAGGGAGTAAAATGATTAGAACATATCTTAAAGACTTACTGATGTATTCTTTGGTCATAGTATTGTCTTTGGCAGAGGTGGCTTGAGAAATCCAAGGCAACAATGTTGCTCCCACTGCGGTTGAAAGAAACCATATGGGTCTCGCAATGTTGGATGCAGAGGTATAAAAACCGGCCAAGTCATTGTCTTGTAGGATAGACTTCACAAATAGAAGGTCGATATTCATTAATAGGGAAGTAGCAACCCCGGACATCATGACTGGTATTGCAAACCAAATCAACTTCCGATAACCGAAACTACCTTGAACTATATGAAAATTGCATAGAATTCTGGCCACAGCCAAGGCACACACAGCTCCTACAATGTAGCCAGCAATAGCGCCTTTTACCTGAAAACCCAAGTACACAAACAAGAAAACCCCTACTAGTTTTGATAACGAATATACTATCACAGCAAAGGCATGCCTACCAAACGCCTTTGTACCGTTAAGAAACCCCAAGTGAACCTCATATAACGCCAGGGGCAAAACTGCCAAAGCGGAGATTCTAATAAATATAGCCAAATTGAGGTCACGCAGCCAGCCTGCGATAATGTCGGCAAAAACAATCCAGATCAGGGTTATTGATATTCCAAACACAAGTTGACTTTTTATGGCAGTCCTAAGAATAGGATAAACTGAAGCTCCCTGCTCAGATATATACTTGGAAATTGCAGACTGAATTCCATTGTTAAAAAAAACATAGCTAATGGTAGATAATGAGACCACCACGCCAAATATTCCGTACTGTGCAGGACCCAAAATTCTGCCTAAGCCAATGTGGATTGCATAGCCGGATAAGATGAACGTTAATGTGCTTAAGAAGTAATAGAATATACCCCTAGCCATAGTTAAAACGGTCGACTCTCTTCCTGGCAAAAGCAACAGTTAATACTAATAGCATCTGATAACCTTCAATCTTTGTATTCGAGTTCCTCTATTGTTAAGAATCTCCATCGCCTCCAATGCGAAAAAAAGCAGCCCTTTCACCCATGCAGTTATCTTACGTTTATGCACGCCGCCGAAAGGACACGGAACATTCAATTCCCTGAAAGCTGCTGGGAGGTGATGGAAAATGTCTTAACCATTATCGCAACGCCGTGCGGCCTTCTTTGTCGGTCACGGACCCGATCATTGCATCGGCGCCCCATTGACTCAGATCGGAGGTTTTGTGCCCTTCCATATAATCAAGCGCCACCACCTGATACCCGTTGTCAATCAGCCGTTTTACAAGCGCCCTGCCGGTAAACCCGTTGCCTCCTCAGGACACGCTGAAACCTTGTTATTTCAGGAACTTGTTATGCCATATCGCAACGTTCATCAGTGACCAAAGAACATGGTTATTGTTCTTCGTCATCTTCAAATGTTCGTGAATCAAATGATTAACATAATTAGGATCCATGTTTTGCCTAATAATAGGCGATTCGTTCAAAAGATCTATCATATACTGCTTAAGCTGATCTCTCAGTAAATGCTTTACCGGGAGGCCGTAGCCCTGCTTCCCTCTATTTATTATGGTGTCCGGCAAAATTCCTTTAAAGGCCGACCTGAAGATATGCTTGGTGCGGAGTCCCTTCAGCTTCCAATTCCCAGGAAGGGAAGCCATGAATTCGACAAAGACATGGTCAAGAAAGGGAACCCGGATTTCGATGGAACTTGCCATACTCATCTTATCGACTTTCATTAGCACGCTGTCGGTCATCATGAATTGCAAGTCCAGGAAAATTTCTCTGTTGATCCTGTCGGCGGCATCGCATCTTGCAGAATATTCTCTAACCTGCCTGAAAGGATCGAAGGCAACGACATTCCTGAATTCTTTATTAAAAAGAAGACTGTCCTGCTTGCTGTTTCCGAAATATTGCCAACGCAGATGTTGTCCCTCCGGTCGCAGATTCACCCCTTCGATAAACCTTTTCAATTCATTGATGGCTCCTTTCTTTTGGGGCTGATCAGGGATACTCTCTACGAGTCTTTCTATTATATGCTTTCGGACAAATGACGGTATAGCCCTGTAAAAACGCTCCATACTGCTT
This sequence comes from uncultured Desulfobacteraceae bacterium, assembly GCA_964639275.1. Classification (GTDB taxonomy): domain Bacteria; phylum Desulfobacterota; class DSM-4660; order Desulfatiglandales; family Desulfatiglandaceae; genus CAZXCQ01. The sequence continues at coordinate 5,676 of CAZXCQ010000099.1, forward strand.
GCTTTGAAACGGTCGTACCCGGCGAAGCTTTCATCACCGCCTTCCCCACTTAGGCATACGATGGCGTGGACTTTTGCCTTCTCGCACAAAAGCAACAACGGTATCGCTGAGAAGTCCGTAATGGGTTCATCAAAATGCCATAACGCTTTTTCGATATGGTCTGGCTTCAATTCTTCGATCATCAATACATGGTGTTCGGTTTCAAAGCAGTCAGCCACTTGTTGTGCATAGTCCAGTTCGCTGAAAGTCTTGTCTGGGTATCCTATTGTGAAGGTTCGCAAAGGGCCTGAGATGTTCCGCCGCATCATGGCAACTATGGCGCTGGAATCCAGTCCTCCGGAAAGGAAAACGCCAATTGGAACGTCGCTGACAAGGTGGCTTTTTACCGCGTGCTCAAAGAGCTCAACCAGCCGACCAACTGCATCTTCATAAGAAAGACTATTTATGTTTCTTTCAAAACTGAGGTCCCAGTACTTCTTGAGTTCGACTTGGCCGTCCTTCAGCATGAGATAATGGCCGGCAGGAACCTTGAAGATGTTCTGGAACATGGTTTGGGGTGAGGGGACAAATTCAAACCCGATATAATCGTATAGTGCCTGATGATTCAGTTTCCGTTCTATGGTTTTATCTTTCAGTATGGCTTTTATCTCCGAGGCGAACACCAATTTTCCATCTTTATAATAATAGTACAGGGGTTTAATACCTATTCTGTCTCTTACGATCAGAAGAGATTTTCTGTTAGCATCCCATATGGCGAATGCGAACATGCCCCTCAATTTGTGGATTGCGTCCAGACCGTATTCTTCATAATTGTGGATGATGACCTCGGAGTCGGAACGACTAATGAAATGGTGGCCTTTATCCAGCAGGTCTTTTCGAAGTTCCTGGAAATTATAGATCTCTCCGTTGAATACCAGGTGTATGGAACCATCCTCGTTGGACATTGGCTGTCTTCCGTGTTCGCTCAGGTCAATAATGCTCAGCCGCATGTGTCCTAGGGATATCTCATCAAGGCAGAAGATGCCGCGCTGGTCAGGGCCGCGATGGGCTATTTCATTGGCCATCGCAGTGACCAGTTCTTTGTCGTTCCAGTTAAAACCGCAAATTCCGCACATATTCGCTTATTCGCCTGAAATATGGAGCAGCCGGGGGATTCATCCACCTGATTCGCGCTGTAAGTCTTTTTCCTGTCGAACCTAGCAATTACCGGCGAGCCGAAGAACAGGGTCAAACCCGGTACATTGCAGAGTTTTTTCAGAATCACCGAGAGTGTACAGCACTTCTGGGCGCAGTGCAAGACCGTTGGCCAATGAGGCATATTCAAATATACTATGTAGCCAAAGCTATCTCGTTAAAACCACTACTAACTTTGTTGCATTTCTTAGGCGATTAATATTCTTTTCATTGACAGATCTAACCCCCCGACCGGCTCATTCTCTAGATGGTTGAGACTGAATGTCCCTTGGCAACAGCCAGAGAGCCTGATTCATATGCGTGCGGCGCTTGTGTGATGATTTTAAAAACCTTTGATAACGTATAGTTTAAAGTTTGGCGACCTTATATAGATACATGGTGCCGTATGTATACCCAAATTCTGTCGGAATGAAGTTTGAGTTAACAAATTCGCCCTGCTTGTACTGAATCCGTCTCACTGGTATCAAAAATGAGAATCGAAACGGTTGTTGTGAAAGGAGAAAAGTCTCGTTAAATTGGGATAGAAAGATCTTTCCCCTCTTAGACTCCAAGACTGACGGCTTCCTCAAATTGCATACGTTGATGTCATAGAAGTAAGATAAAGCAGTCTGGATTGCCCATCGGTGAGGATTTCGTAAGTCATATAACAGAAGCAGATCTTTTTTGCCCACGACTTCCTGAATGCCTTTTAGGGCTGAGTGAGCTCCATCGGCGCTTCTCCCCTTGAATTGGTGAAGAGTAAAAAATACGAAATAGACTGCAATAGCTGCACTCAAACATAGGGAAACGATTTTCCACCACCTCCCTGTCTGAAAAAAAAGTCCTAGGGTCAAAGAAATCGCGAGCAGAGTGTAGGGGACCACTTCACTTAGTAGATAGCGGGCGTAATAATACTGGTACGGAGTGGTGAATTTTGTGACCGTAAAGCAATACCAGAACAAGCATAGAAAGACAAGAAAGACAGTCGAAGTGATGTCCTTTTTTGTCGGAAAGATGCGGAATACGGAATAAACAAAAATGGCGAAGCCTACTGGTGACACATAACATATAGCAACCATCGCATTAGAGTAATTCAGTGATGACCACCCGTGACCGCCTATGCCCCACCGCCCACCGATAAACTTATCAGTGAAAGCAAGTTGGTATGCCTTGTAAAAAGCCATTACCATAACTACGGTTAGAGCCAGGGAAAATATTGTATTTCTATATTTGATAATTGTAAGTAGTGCATTACTTTGGATCAATTTAGACAGCTGAGTCCTAAATAACAGAATGAATGCAAATAGGAAAGTAGCAGCAATTAAAACAACTGTTAGTTTCAGCTGCCACGATGAGTGAAAGAAGCGAGAAAAGTATATCTGATATATGTCGTGTGAGTATGGATAGGAATATATCATTCCGTAGGCAACCGATAATGCATACAAAACAATTATGGAGAGGAAATACAGGGTTAACTGTCTTCTTACCGTCTCGTTTCTCTCAAATAGTATCGTAATGAGGGCGAGAAAATAGAAAAAGGGCATGTACATAAAGCCACTGATGCGGGTAAAAAACATGCACCCCAACAGAGATGAAGACAATATGAGGTAAAAGGGTTTCGTCTCCCCAGATAGAGCATGATTGTAATACCGGACTAAATAGAAAAAAGCCAATGAGGAAAATGCCAGAGCTACAACCTCAGTGACTGGAAATTTCGAGAAGAATGCATGAAGCGGGTTTAGGGCAAGAAAAAGGGAAGCCATCATGGATGACACCCTGTTGCCACCTGATATTTCCCGGGCCAGCAGATAGAACGCAGTGATGGACAATAGGGAGAAAAAGACGAGGGAATAGACTCGATTGTCCCGCCCGGCGAATTTCCCAACAATTGCCATCCACAGCGGATGCAAAGGGTAAAACTGAAAAACATATTCCGACTTTGATAGATCTTTAATGTAAATTCCTGGCAAGTATATGCCTTCGTATTTTCCCCTTTTTGTTATTCCCCTGCCAATGAAGTTTGCGGAGTCGTAGAATTCCCTCAATCCAGACTCTATTGCCTTTTTTCTCACCTCATCGATTATGAAGGTGCTTCCGTTTTTTTCATAGGCGACAGACATGTTCACGTATGTGCCTTGGTCCTGACCCCCTGGGACATACAGGTAGGGTTGCCAGCGAAAAATGAGGCTAATCAAGAGAATGAGCACAAGAGGAATTGGAACTTCTCTAAGATGCAATTGAATTTTGGTCCGGAGCAATCCTGAAATAATAGAAGTAATTGCAGTCGCAATTGTGAGTGCCCAAAAGGCATTAAATTTATTGAGAACGAGAAGAAATATCGAGGTATAACTGGAAGCCGCAATGAAAAGAACAAAGGTGTCAAATAGATTAGCCGGTTTACTGCGAGCCAAGGGTCCGCTCCTTACCTCTAGATAGATGTCAGGTGGAATGAACAAAGGTCACGTGAAGCATTCCATAAATAAATCCTCAAGTTTCGCACTCCAGAAATGGAGTGAGGGCGGATAGTACTTGTCCAAAGTCTTGGTATAGCTTCAGGGTTATGGGAAGATTGGATCGCGATTGAGGGGAATCAAAGGTTATATTTCTAGCCTTGTCAACTCTCTGAAACAACATCTGGCTTTCATAATATAGGCTGCATGAATGGTCATGGCTATTTCCAAAGTTTCAACCAACTAGAGATAGATTTGGGGTGCCCTATTATCAAAAACTCTGTTGGGTAATCGATCTTCTGATTCTTGATACCTTGGTCGGCGCTCTTGCTGATTACTTCATGGGCCAGAAGTTTAGATCGAATTTCATTCGAGATCATCCAAAGGTATAGGAGTATCTTTCTTTATAGGGTTTTTTACTTTCCGCCCTTTGACTTCATGAACCAACGCCCATCTATTTTCATCAATAACAGATTGCAGGGCGATTTCTCCATAGACAGTATACATTCCTGGCTCGTCGAGGATGTCGCCGGGAAGCAAATCCTTTTTTGCGACAGCATTTACATTTGCAACACGTCCTTTCCAAGGAACAAGGAGAGGTTCCCTGTCGAATACCATTCTCCCTATTGCGTACGCGGTTTCGATATGGCAAAGATGATAAGGTCGATAGAAGACATAATAAGGGCCGTTGCCCATCTTATAATACTTTAACAAGCTTTTCTGATAGTGATTGTGGCACTCAACTACAACAAAAACGCCGCCGCCAGGTTCTGCTCCGAGGATGTATTCCACCACCGGTTCCTTAGAGATGGCATCAAAGTCATAATAGTCGAGCACTTCCCCGACCCATTTCATTCTGGGTCCTTCCATCCTGCCCCTGTATGGGACAAACCCAGTAGCATTTGACATGATAGCCATTTCGACAGCCAATTTTGTGCCGTCTGTATAGGTTACACACATTTGGTAATCTAGATTCCTGATATCGGCTTCATATTTAATGTTGGCTGGATTGGCATAGCGATTCAAGAAACCTTTGATATTGCCGATCATTATCGGCCTGAGACGCATCAATTCTACTTCTTCTATCAGCTTGATGAGAACACCATACTGGTCCCCATCTGTACTGCTGATAATTACACCCCGTTCCTGGGCCATCTGATATAGTTCTGGCCCATAAAAACAATCGACCTCTCCGTTCATCAAAAGCACATTTCTGCCAGACCTTATGGCTCTCTTTGTATAGGCCAATCCCATTTCAATGGAAGAGGAAGCTTCTATGAAGATGTCAATGTCTTGTGTTTCAGCAATGGACATGCAATCGTCTAACTCCTTGTGTTTGGAACCCGGAATGATTTCCCTTAATTCATCAAATCTTTTTGGGTTAGTATCACCAACACAAACTAACTCGATTCCCGGTGTATGATGAATATTGAAAGCCATCCCTTTGCCCATAGCTCCCAGGCCAACAAGGCCAATTTTTACTGATTTCTGAGCCTTTTCAAGTTGTTCAAATTTTTTGAGGTACATTGAAATCTCCTTGCAATTTACCTTTTTTCGCGCTTATGATCGTTCGTTATGTTTTCGTTCATACTATTTTTGAGTAAACAGACCCCTTTATAAAGTATCACAAAATAGAGGAATCTCAAAGGAAAATTCAGGAGTCCCTGGCTAAAGAAAAAAAACATTTTCTGGATCTTAATTAATCGCTGCTCTGCTCACCCGACACAAAAATGCAGTCCAATCGACATAATACTTGAGAGGGACACGGGAGGTGTGGAATTAACTTGATAAATGACATTGATTGCGGAAGCTTTAGCATTGGGACAAGGTGTCGAGGATGCATTTTGAGACAGCAGGGCGACGATCTTTATCCTAATTTCTGAACAAATCAAGCGAATTTCTTGTGGGAGGTGATGTCCCTTTATGCGAATCGTGTATTGGGGGACTTACGATGCGAATCGGGAACGTAATCGGATCTTAGTTGACGGTCTCAAAAGAAATAATGTTGAGATACTTGAGTGTCATGAGGATGTTTGGGGTGACATACGAGATAAGAGCATGGTCTCGGGGTGGCGGTCCCGATTTCGGATATTCTTCAAGTATCTGTTTGCCTATATAAGGCTCATTATCAAATATCTATGTCTGCCGGATCATGATGCAGTATTGGTGGGTTACCTTGGGCACCCTGACGTTCTTGTTTTGTGGCCTTTTGCAAAACTACGTCGCAAACCGATTGTTTGGGATGCCCTTATTTCACTCTATGATACAATTATTTTTGATAGAAAACGGATGCGTCCTTCCCATCCCGTAGCACGCCTTATTTTTTTGATAGAATGGCTAAGTTGCCATTCAGCAAACCGAATCACTATCCCATCCAATGCTCGTGCCCAATATTTTACCATCCAATATAAATTGCCTAAAGGGCGGGCTCAAGCGGTTTATCTGGGCGTAGAAAGTGGCCTTTTTCAGGCCGCTGAGAGGGATTCAAGAAATCACGAGGAAAATAGCTGGGTGTCTGTCCTCTTTTACGGCCAATTACTCCCCATGCATGGCGTTGACGTAATTATCCGTGCTGCCCGGAGTATGAAAGAGGAGCCGGTCAACTGGGTCATTATCGGTAGTGGGCAAGAAGAGGTGATGATCCAACAAATGCTAGAAGAGCAACCTCTGACAAAATTGAGATGGGTCCCCTGGGTGCCATATGCTGAGTTGGCTGGTTGGATTCACCGTAGTGACGTTGCCCTTGGGATTTTCGGGGATTCGGAAAAGGCAGCAACATCAATTCCTAATAAGGTATTCCAAATTCTCTCAACTGGAACGCCTTTAATAACCCGCGATTCACCCGCAATAAGGGAGATTCTGGACCCTAAAATGCCCGGTATATATCTGATACCGCCAAATGACCCGCAGGCGCTTGTAGATGCTATTCAAGAATTTCGAACCGAGCGTAACATATTGCGTCACCTTGACCTTCACCTTGAAACAAGGATGAGGTTTCAACCCGAAGCGATAGGTAAGAGAGTACTTTCCCTGATAAGTGAATGCCTATAATGAGTCAGGAAAGAATATTTCAAAAAGGTCCGACACACCAGCCCAGAGACTTGAAAAGCCTTGAAATATGAACAGCACGCCAGCAGATGCTGCCTTGCCAACTCGTTTGTCTCCTGGCCTCAGTTCTTTTGGCATTCTTATAACGCATATAAGTGTGTACCTATTATAAAACCCCAATGGTCTCTGGGAATGTGATATACCAGTTCAGGTTGGGTGAATGTGTGTATGTGGCTCTCTATGTACTTTGCTGTGGGGGGAAGGAAATCCCTTCCCAAGGGTTTACCCGCGATATAGAGGAGGTAAATTGGTCTTTGATAAATGCTCAAGCGACGCCTGACAACTTCGATCATTCTGGCCAGGCCCTGACCAAACGGTAAACATAGGACATCATGGCCAAAAGAATACGTAAGGGGCACGGTGAGGCGATTGTTAGAATCGGGAAGGGTGTATGGGTCGCCAGGACCCTTTACAAATATTATTATGGAGTTTTCAGACAGGTGGGAGTTCAAAGAAAGGAGGTCTCTATAAGCCCCGTTCAAGAAAGGGTGTTTGAATAGATAGAGGTTGGAATGGCCGGCGTAAATGAGCAGAAGACAAGCAAATACCCCTGATACTATTCTGCCCCTTAGGCCCCTGAGTGTTTTTAGCTGCGAAAGCTGGTATATGCCATAGGCAATGAATAGGATCCCCAGAGGATAGAGTTCTTTGACATAGTAACGATCAAAATACCACTGATAACTGGTCATATATGCAATAAACAGGAACAGAAAAGAAATGGACGTCAGAGTGAGTACGGGAAACACGATCGTTGGTCCCTTATTCATTGAGATGGCCTTGAATATCCCCCAGAGGAGAAAACCCCAGCCCAGATAAGATATGTGGGACGTTATGGACGAAAAATAAGTATATTCTATACCAGGGGAGTTGATTATTCCCAATTCGTAAACAACAACCTTGGCGCTGATCGCAATTGCAGTCAAGGCCGTCACTGAAAATAGGATATTTCTTACCCACGAAGGTTTTGGTTTCAGGGTCTTGCCGAGATTTGTGTGAAAAAATAGGGATACTGAAATAGCCAGCGCAATAAGCGCAAACAGAAGCAGAAATGTTCCGTCAATCCCTAGCGCATCAAAGAATTCTATCCTCTCTCTCAGATTTCGGTAGACATAATATCCGTGATAGATTCGCGCAGATATTAAGGAAAACACCATGCCACCGAGAAAGGTATAATAAAAGACCAAGATCGATTTTTGGGTATCGTGGTCATCATATGCCGGGCGGTAGAGAATATATAAAGCGGTTATGGGAGCCAGGTAAAAAAACGTGGTAAGATGGTTAAAAAGCGCTGCCGTAAAGTTGAATCCGGCCAGTAGGGTGAGAGAAGAGTTGCGGTCCTCCATTCCCCATGTCAAAAGCCACATCCCTGACAGGATGAAGTATTGGGAGATGATTTCAGAGACAGGAAAACCTGAAAAGAAGACCTCCAGCCCACTGACCAATAAGGTTAGGAGCACAAGAGCACTGACAAAGAGGTTTTTCCAAATCCGGAAAGCCAACAGGGCCGCTCCGAGGGCGGCCAACACACCAAATATGGGAAGTATGTCGGCGGTTCCTGGTGGGCCAAAGAGCCAATAACTCGTCGTCAGCAACAAAGGGGTAAGCGGGTAGAACTGGGGTATCACATATCCATTTTTTCGGTCTTTTATGGTAAAACCGCCAACAAATCGTTCACCTTCATATTCGCCCGGGATAAATTTCTGTTGAACCCCCTTGCTCTTGTATGGATTCAAGACCAAAAGGGAGGCAAACGGCCAGTTTTTGTTAAAGGCGTCCGCAAGAATTTGATCGTGGCGTTCATAGGTGCCATTTTTGGCCATCCAGGCGGCGATATTAAAATAGGACCCTTGGTCTTGGCCCCCGTGGATATAAGCGCTTGTGGGATAGCGTAAGTAGAGCCCTCCGGCAACAAGAAGCCCCAGAATGACAAGGCCCCCGAGTGTTTTCGGGCTTTTCCGGAAAGTCCATCTCAGGAGGTTCCCTTTTATGACAAAAAAGTAGGTAAAAAGTACGATAAGTGGGAGACCGACTGCCGCGAGTAAAATAGGGAAAACCTTTCCTAACCAGAAGGTTACGAGGAGGGCGAACGATAGGGCCAAGACCAGCAGGTTGACTGCAAGAAGAAACCGCTCGATCATCCCCAATGCTTCAGCAGGGAGAATAGTTTTCTCTCCCGACATAACTTCTTGCTCTGGACCCCCCATTTTTTCTCCGAACCTGTATTCCTGGTGTCAATATAACCGTCTTTTAAATCCCCACTTATACAGGGGTACGGGGGTTCGGAATCCCCATTGCCCGGCTTTCAAAAAGATAAAGTGTTACCAAAGGACTAAGGCGTTACTATTTCCTGCGTGTCAAAATATTTGGGTTTTCCGTGGTTCAAATCGTAACGGGTTATTTCCATAGGATTCTCTGATAATCTCCAGGGGATGGCGCACCTTGTATGGGGTGAGTTGATTAAACTGGAGCCGGCAACTGAGGCAATCCGTGGCAATCACCTCGGGGTCAATCCGTTTGAGTCTTGCCATCAACCGGCCAGAGATCTTTATGGACAAGGGGTGAAAATATTTCTTAAAGCCCATAATGCCCCCATTGCCGCAGCAGTATATCTCGTCAATGGCCTCCGGGGACAACCCGGGGATCAGACCCATGAGATCATAATAGGGTCTCCCGACCTTTTGCTCCCTCAGGTGGCAGGGGGGATAGTAGGCCAGCCTGGCAGACAAAGGACCAAGCCTTGTGTCAAATTCCCCTTCAGAATAGAGCCTCTGCAGATATTCTCCCGCATCATAGGTGTTTTCAGCCACCATAATTCGCTTCCTGGCGCTGATGGCAGAAAAATAGCCATCGTCTTTTAGATAGGTGTTGAGAAACTCTATTGAGAGCAGACTTAGCCCGTCGTGGACAGAGGAGAGGGGAGGCCCCCCTCTTGGCAGCTTTACAAAACCGCCGTCTGATACAGCCAGGGAATCAATATACTCAAGGGAATGGTAGGCCCCTGCCTTCACTATACATTTCAGAAAGTATCCACATGTTGGGCAGGAGCAGACCACATCATATCCCTCCGCCACGGCCTCAATAAGATGGGGCAGATTATGTTGTACAAATTCCATGGCCAGTTTGATATCTCCCTCAAGGAAGGCAGGCATGCCGCAGCATTTTTGCTCGGGATAATAGACCTCTATATTGTTCATTTCAAAGACCTCAACAAATGCCTTCGCCACTTTGGGAAAAAAGAACTTGGCGGTGCACCCAGCAAAATATGCAACTTTTCTCCTTTTTTTGGTGCCCGGCCCTTTATTTGTTTTTCGCCTGCCGACCCATTTCGGGAAGTTCTCCCTTGGAAATCTGGGAAATTTGCGCGCCCGATGAAGTCCGGCCCCCCTTTCTATCCAACCCCTTGTGACCTGGTTCTGAAGCAAAAAATTGCCCAGTATGGGTAGGGTCCCTCCCAGTCTCCCAATACGATCCACGTTTTCGATTGCCCGGATCGCAAAGCCCAGTCCATATTTTTCCGCGTACTCGGTCTTGGCACCGAGCAGGGCCTGACGGATGTTGAGACAGGGACAGAGGGCACAGAAATTACACAGCTCAACCAGATCTCTCAATTCCTCGGTGCGGATCTCTCCGCCGCTTTCTCTCTGTTTGTCATACAGCCTGAAGATTTCGGGAAACACGAGGCAGGAATTGCCCAGCAGGTCCCTGCACACATCGCAACCCCCACAAAAATTGATCTCATATCGGAGTTTATCCTCAGCGCTCATTTAACCCTCATAGCCATGATATTTGAACCATACACAGGCAGGCCCCGGTGCCATAAAGGGAAACCCGCGAAGAGCATTACCTGACTTCTCTATTCCCAATGCCCCCAGCAAACGGCTTTCCCCCTGTTTTTTGGATGTTACACCTCGGCATGGTTCACGGGGAGTTTATCAATCATCCCGCCTTATGTAAAGCCGATCAATCCTCTGGGGCTTTCACGATATACCCATAGATCTCTTGCTAAGACCTCAGGAGCCTAGAGCGCGCTTCAAATATGGCTTTTATTGGAGTTATTAACCGTCTCATAGTAATCTTATCATTCGTCATGCCTGGCTTGATCCGGCATCCAGAAAGAATCCCTGGATTCCGGCTTCCGCCGGAATGACGGTGAGACGGTTAATATAGGTTGTTTGGACGGCACAGGGTCTTTGTGGCCTGCACTGCGTTGCCTTTGCGCAATGCGTGGAAGGTATCATGGACCGAGACCCCTATGTATTGCATGACGCCCGAATCACGGTAGCAGTTGGTCATGCATCATGTTCACCCATTGCAGACTCGCTGGGAGCCGTCGAATTCATAGATTGAGGAGATGGGATTCTTCGGGTAGTGTCAACGCCAGAGATCCAGATTGCAGGCGAGATTGAAATACGGGTACCCTGGTCAGACGGGGAAATCTCCGTATTTCCTCAGGGGAGGGCAGGAAGTCCGGGGGATCATGATTTTCGGCTGGTTCTCGTGAGTATGTCTTTCAAGAGATCTTCGTCGATCAGGTCCAAATCGGATGGGAGGACATTGCCGTCGACATCATAGCGAACAATGGGGACATCCGAGCTTACATAGCCGTATGGCAAATCAGGAGTATGCCCATCCACCATAACCACACCCGCGGGGAGTTGTGGCGGGTTATCCATCCCGACCTGCCTTAAGAGGCTAATCAGATAACTCTTGCCCGTTGAGCGATCCATATGAGACAAATCACGCGATCTCCTGAACAGACCGTCTTTGGGGACTATCAATTCCAGATTGGGGAAGAGGCTCAGGATATTCAAATGAACCCCGACCTTGAAACCCTCACCTATCAACCGCTCCTTGATCTCGGCGATTCTCGTGTAGTTGATCTCAAGATCCTCCCTGTCTCTGAATGGAAGATCAAGTATTACCGATATCTCCAGAAAGACCCGTCTGTCCAGATGTTTGATAATGTTGTTGATGGCCGCTTTGATGTCTTTGTAGGTGTATCCTTTATTGATATAGTCCAGACTGAAATCGGACGTGGACTCCAGCCCGATCAACAGGCAATTTACATAATCATTTACGAAACCAATATAGCTCTTGGTCTTCAAGAGAGTGATACCGGTGTAGATGGTGATGTCATAATCGCTGATTTGGTGGAGGATATTTTGAACACTGGGCGAAGTGGTATGAAAATAGGAATCAATAAATCGAATATGGGTGGAGCCCAAGCCCTTCATCATTTTGTGGATGTATTCAATGACCTTTGCATCCTCGGCAGTCTTCAAAAAGTCCATTGGCGGGAGGTTTCGGTACGTGCAGAATTTGCATTTGGCGTACCAGCACCTGTTGCTAAATCCCAAGTGCACGGGTATTAAAGTCATACCATCATAGTATTTTTTTAGGAAATCCCTTTCGCATTCATAGAAGGTTGCGTAGTCGTTTTCTGTGATCGCGGTATCCTTCCAATTCTTGATAATCCTGTAGAGATCGGTCTTGAGATCAATGTTGCCCGAGACAATAATCAGATGACTGCTCAGTCTTGATTGATCCACACCCATCCTGGAGAGGAACTGTCTGATAAATGCAGGTGACAGCCCGATGGTTATGAGCGGCCCGCCCATAACGACCCTTTTCCCTGTGTTTAGAAGATGCCTCACTATCAGGAGGTCACAGAAATTTATGACAGTAACAACAATATATTGGGTATCGAAGTCCTCAAAAATATATTCATCATAATAGCCATAGGCCATGAACACATAAAATAGGTTATATATGATGTATTTCTGCTCCAGGAACGCCACCGCATTCGGAGAAAGGGTGTCAGCAGCCTTTGAGATGATTCGATCAAAGATCTCCTCATGGATCTTTGAGGAATAAGTCCTGAGGGGAATGTCGCTGAATTCCACCTTGAGGTTCTTGTCCCGCAGCAGGTTCTCCGTAATCATCCTTGTCGCCATGGGATAAAAGCCCTTGAATAACGGCGGGTATATGTATGTAATTCTCATCGTCTGTATCTCATATTGAAAAACCCGTAAGAACCCCCAGACCGTAAGTTCCGCGAAGCATGTCCCGGCGAACCCCGGATCCAGTCCGGGGCAGGCTCCGGGAGCGGGAGTCCAGAACCTCTACCTCTGGCAGATCTCTATCAAGACCCCGTTGGTCTCCTTTGGATGGATAAAGGCAATCTTTGCACCCCCGGCGCCCTTTCGAGGCGCCTGATCGATCAGCCGGACCCCTCTTGTCTTTAGTTCCTCAAGGGCCTCGTCAATATTTTCCACGCGGAAGGCGATGTGCTGGATACCCTCCCCACGGGCATCTATGTATTTTGCCACCGGGCCATCGGGGTCAGTGGATTCAAGCAATTCCACCTCGCTGTCGGTAATCGGAATAAAGGCCACCTTGACCTTCTGATCAGCCACCTCTTCCACCTCTTCAATGCCGAGGCCCAGGATCTCGGTGTAGAACCTGCCCGCCTGGTCAATGCTCTTTACAGCAACGCCTATGTGATCGATGTGTTTTACCTTCATAGTTCCCTCCTTTATCCTGCCACAAAGACACCAAGCCCGCCCTGGCGCAAGTGCCTGAATATCATATGAGCACTAAATTATCTATCAGATGAATTCTATATATAAACTCATTGCACGCCAGGTCTGGGCCAGGGGCACAAGGTTCACAAAATCATCCTCTTGATTCCCATTTTAATAATACTACAGCAACACTTTTCAGGTAACCATTTGAAATGTAATATAAAACATGCCGATGGTCCCTTTGCGACGTCATTCCCGCGAAAGCGGGAATCCAGTATTATTTTCACGTCCATAGCGTTCCTGGATGCCCGCCTTCGCGGGCATGACGTGCATAATAGGCGCAAAGTGTCGCTGTAGTATCATAGGCACATTGAAATTAACGAGAAAACCAAACGGTCCTATTTGATAGGAATGTCTATTAGCCTTCCATATTTTCTTGGCGCCTTAGTGGCCGCTTCTTCTCTTAAAAGCCCTTGCCTTTGGTGTTTTGGATTATTATTATATTTGAGGCCGGTCTAACGGTAAACCCTTATATACTATCATAACTTTCATAACATATCCATAGGTTGGACGCATGAAATACAGCACTTTTGGTTTTGGTCCAGGGCTTACCCCACAGCGCCCTCCCCAACAAAAGAGGGATTTTGAGGAATTGGAGGCCATGGAACTCTACTGCCCCGAATGTCGTCGGGCAATGCCGGTGCGGAAGTTCCTGCTATTGATTTTGCCCGAAGGGGATCGGTATGAATACCGCTGCCAGCAATGCGGGGCCAAGGTGGGGGATAAGATTGACCGCTCAGGACAGTATTATGGCATTCTGAGACGATGACAGGCCTTTACCTGTGCTATTGACTCTGTTACCGGTGGGGTGTTATACAATTCAGGAACTCTTTATAAGCCAACCCCGACAAGGATAATCATGAAAATAAGAGT